>NZ_JBEHVV010000003.1:0-98618 GCF_040227395.1 Coprococcus sp. RTP21428st1_C9_RTP21428_210409 | reverse complement strand
ATATATTCCTGAAGCTCCTCACTCTGTCCGCTGATATAACTTTTCAGCATATCATTGTCGTGGGTTCCGATATACGCTACGTAGTTCTTTGCGTGATTGTGCGGCAGATATTCATTTGCCGTATTGCCGTCAAATGCAAATTCCAACACCTTCATGCCCGGATAACCGGATTCCTTTACAAGTTTCTGAACCTCTGGCACGACCACGCCGAGGTCCTCAGCTATAACCTTGGATGAACCTATGGCACTGTCTATAGCATCGATGAGTTTCTTTCCCGGTCCCTGTCTGTAGTAGCCATCCTTCGGCTCGCCATTTGCCGGGATGCTGTAGTATCTGACTATTCCGATAAAATGATCTATACGGATCACGTCGTAGAGCTTTGCAGATGCAGCAATTCTCTTCTTCCACCACGCGAAATCATCCTTCTCCATGACATCCCAGTCATAAATCGGGTTACCCCACTTCTGTCCGTAGCTTGAGAACATGTCTGGTGGGCATCCTGCCACAACCGCCGGTGCAAGGCTTCCGGACAGCTGGAACTGGTCTGTGTTAGCCCACACATCAGCACTGTCCAGTGCCACATAAATCGGAATATCTCCAATGATGCTTATGCCGTTTCTGTTGGCATACTCTTTTAATGGCATCCACTGCTCGTAGAACTTGAACTGAAGGAATTTGTAGAATTCCACGTCTTCACCAAGCTTTTCTCTGTAAGCTGCCATAGCCTCCGGCTTTCTCTTCTTGATCGCCGGTTCCCACGCAAGCCATTCTCTATTGTTATGATCAGCCTTGATCGCCATATACAGCGCATAGTCATCTATCCACTGTTCATTTTCCTCTATGAAATCTACGTAATCCCTGCTGTCTTTGTGCTCTGATCTGCCAAATGCTTTTCTGAGAACTTCAAATCTCTGTCTGTATATTCTGGCGTAGTCGATCTCGTCATCACTGTCAGCCCATTTGTAGGATTCTACCTCCTCTTTCTTGAGAAGCCCTTCAGCTATCAATGTATCCAGATCGATAAAATACGGATTGCCCGCAAATGCTGAAAACGACTGATAAGGACTGTCACCGAAGCTTGTTGGTCCTATCGGAAGCACCTGCCAGTACTTCTGCCCTGCTCTTTTCAACATATCAACAAAATCATAAGCATCTCTTCCCATAGTTCCAATTCCATATGGTGATGGGAGGCTGCTTATCGGCAGGAGTATTCCTGCGCCACGCCCCAACGCTTTACTCATATATGATACCTCCTGAACAGTTCCTGTTATGGCTTGTATTTTATTAGCATTTCCCCTTTTATGCTTGCATTATATAAGCAATTTATTGTACAATTCTATCATCTTGATGATGTACAATATGTAAAAGCTGTAAAAAATCGTCGAATTTATGAACAAAAAGGAGGCACATGGTTATATGAACAGTCTTGAATACGAAAATCTTCTGGAGAATAAGACCCATGCGGACCCGATGTTTCCGTACAATACTTACCTGTGCTCCATACCACTTGACTTCAATTCTGTGTCTCTGCACTGGCATGAATTTATGGAGATTATCTATATCAAAAAAGGCAAGGGAAATGTGACTGTGGACTTCACAACTCACTATGTTGAGGAGGGTGACATAGTCATTATCCTACCAGGACACATTCACGGAATCTCCCAGCACGAAGGCTATTCAATGGAATATGAGAATATTCTTTTCTCCGTTGACATGTTCAGATCCAGAAATCACGACTCACTGGACAGCGAGTTTTTCCTGCCTCTGCTGGCGGGCGACGTGGATATCAAGAGTATTTATGACAGGGACGATCCATTATATCCGTCTCTTTCCGCGTGTCTTAACAGGGTAGACAAGCTCTGCTCAGAGACGCCAAAGGGATACCACCTTGCACTTAAGGGATGCTATTTTGAATTCTTCTACATTCTCTATGCCAACTCCACCGCAAGGGATGAGGCAGACAGAAAGAACCGAGCCAGAGATCTGGAGAGAACAAAACTCATCCTCTCCTACATAGACGAAAATTACAAAGAGGCCATATCCATAACGGATATAGCCTCCTACTGTGGATTCTCTGAATCCCATTTTATGCGATTTTTCAAGAACACCATGGGGGTGTCATTTGTATCATATCTGAACGACTTCAGGCTGAATGTTGCCGCAAGACTTCTCTCCTCCAATGACGAGAGCATACTCTCCGTCGCGGAGAACTGCGGCTTCTTCAACCTGTCCTACTTCAACAGGATGTTTAAGAAGAAATACGGCGTGACTCCAGGTAAATACAGGGATAATCATAACCTGTAAGCGGCCACTCATTGCCTACTACGCATCAGATCTTGAATACGAGTTCTTCATCTGATTGCTGAGTTCATAGAGGACCCTGCCAAGGGTTGCATTTGCCTCACGTCTCACCATGTCTGTGGTCTCCTGGTTGGCCTGCTGGCGGAGTTTCTCGCCCAATGGCTGTTCATTCATAATATCATCATATCTGTATATTATCTCATGTGCCTTGGACATGACTTTCTCCTCGTACCTTTCGATATGGAACACCGACTTCGCATAAGATGCGTCCGCCATCGCTGCGATCATACGGCTGGTCCAGTAGAAGTTGTCCGTGGAAATATCCGCCCCTGTATTTGCCAGATACTCAGGAGTCGTGTCTACATTTGCATAGAAAGGAACCATGACATTGAATGCATTCGATGCAAATGCTATCCACTGTACAGCGCAGATCTCCTCTCCAACATATGGTCTCATCTGGATCGCCGACATGAAATCCGTCCTGTTCACACCTATCGATCTATATGCCCCGCGCATCTTATTGTCGCCGTAATTGCCGTACGGATCATACGGAGTTCCCTGATAATGCGAGGAAAGCACATACTTCACATCCTCCATGGTTATCTTCTTCTCTGGTATCATGCACCATGGAATGTCATCCGAAACCGGCGTAAAGTCCGCATCCGGTCCGTCCCAGACTGCCGAATTCGGGTTGAGCGTCCGCTCCATGAACCATGCCCTCGGGGTGTTGTACACGTGATCCGCATCGTCGTGGCTGCCGAATATATCCCGTGGACAGATCGTGTCCTCCATATTCTCCACGTTCAGATGATACTTCTCTATAAATGCTGGAAGATCTGCCGAGCACATGAACTCGCTCTGCGCTCCCATTGCGTCTGCCATATCAAATTCGTCCATACCAAACTGGTTTGGCATGACAACATACACATCATCAGGAACTTTTCTCGCGATCCAATGATGTCCTCCGATGGTCTCAAGCCACCAGATCTCGTCTACATCCTGAAATGCAATTCCGTTCATCTCATAGGTTCCATATCGTTCAAACAGGCTGCCAAGTCTCTTCACGCCCTCTCTTGCGCTCTTTATATATGGAAGTGTAATGCTGACTATATCCTCCTCGCCGATACCTCCAGTCTTCTCAGGCTTATCTCCCTCCGCAGGCTCATAGCACACCAGTGGATCCGCGCCGAGCACTCTTGGATTTGAGGTTATGGTCTCCGTCGCCGTCATAGCCACATTTGCAGAATTCACTCCGCTTGCCGCCCAGATTCCTTCGCCCGCCAGCGCATTTGGAACACAGGTGTAACGCATCGGATCATCCGGAAGTTCAATCTCCAAATGGGATATCTCCGACTTGTATATTCTTGGCTGCTCCTCCGGCTTCACAACCACATATTTCTTCGGCGTGTACGAACCGGCCCCCGAATCGTCATTTCTCGCTATTATTGTTGAACCGTCATAAGACGCATTTTTTCCTACCAGTATTGTTGTACATGGCATTATCTATTCCTCCATTTTTTTAATATTTTTCATCTTTTTTATAATTAAAAATATAATATATCCCGCAAGGCTTCCGAGGGTATTCATAACTACATCATCGAGCTGGCAGTAACCGCGCTCCGTTATAAGCTGAACCGTCTCTATGCAGACACTGCACAGAAATCCAAACAGTACAGTACATTTGGACAACCTGTCTACCGCCCTGCCATCGCCATTCTTACTTCCAGCCACCGCCAGCGGGAAAAGCACGCCGAACGGCACAAAGAGCAATATATTTTCTATGACAAATGCGTGCTCCTGGGGCGTCACTCCCCACGTCTGAAACAGCGTCATGTCAATGCCTTGCCTTGAGCCCGGCTCTCTGGACAGGAACACAGTAACTGCCATCACCGCCAGATACACCACCAGCAGAAACCACACTATTAACTTCTTCACACGTCCTCTGGCACTGACCTTTTTCCCTGCAGGACTCACTGTATACACGAGATAAACCACGACTGCTATGCATCCGCATAGAATCCCTATCGGAAGGTAGCCCGCGACCTCCATTATATCTTTTATAATAAGTTCAAACATACATTCCCCTCAGTAATTTTACATTTATTCTATTGAAACCAAATACGATTTCTCGACAGTGTACTTTTCCAACTTCATTGGTTTTCCACCATTTATCCATTCCATATAATTCTTTGCATATGCATAATATGTATATTTCCCTAACTCGAATATAGCCGGCATACACTTTTCACATGGAGCCCATCTTGAATATATCGTTATACCATTAAAATCCGATAAATATGACATGATCTTTCTTTCGCAGCATCCATATGTAAGTCCAATCTTTCTCAAATAATCATCTTTCCTTTTATCGATTCTTCTCGTCTTCAGATCGTCCCCCAGCTTCTCTTTTTTACTCACATACTTTATCTTGCTGTTACTATCAGGCTCTATTACCTCTGTATAACGCATAGTTTTCTTCCTAATAGGACAGTATCTGATGCCATGATTTTTTGTATAAATATTGGTAACATGATGCCATCCAAACGTGTTATCAAATATGTATTTTACCAGCATCTCCATCTGCAATCTTTTGTTTCTATCCCACGAATCTGTCCCACTCAATGCCCAATACTTTTCTCCATTTGGCAATACAAATATTGTATAACAGCCTTGTTTTTTACCCGAATATTTATTAACCAGATTAAAATCCTTTTTTAATTTCAACGCTGACTTTATTTTTGCAATCTCTTCCGTAAACTGTTTTGTCATACTTTCAAAATTGTTTGATCTCGTTGACACTAATTCATCATTTGTATTTATTTGAGACAGAGAAATAAAAAAATGTCTATATATTTCTGTTAATTTATCTTTCCAAATACAAGCTTCAAAAATAGCACTGTCATCTTTTGGCATATCATGTGTTTCGATGTTAAACGCATGGGCTATATTAGAAATAAACCTAATATATCTCTTTTTTAACGTCACTTTCTCTCCGCTACTTTTCAAAATTTCTTTTTTTATAATATTAAGCGTCTTTGTATAGTAGCCTATTTTCTCTTCCTGTCCAATATCTGAGACCATACTTTTCATTATGGAATCCGCTCTTTCCAGTACAAACTCTAAATTTTCATTCCAGCTCGTAGCAGTAAATTTATTATAACTTGTTAGGAACTTCTCGTGTATATCATCTATTTCTCCTATATCATGCACCTTACATTTGCTCGCCCTATCTATCAATCTGTATATATCTGTCAATATAGTTTTTTTATTTTCACTAAAATCTACGTAGTCTTCATGCACATATCTCTCTGTATAAATCATAATAGAGATTGCGATACGCCTGTAATCATATTTTATCCTGCTGGCAAATGTCTGCAGTGCTTCCATATTTAGTGCCTCAACGCTATCACTATTATCCTGCATGACCGTATCATTAATAAGTGTCACATCTGCCAGATAATCCCACATATTATTTTCACTTAAATTGTACTCATCATTTATCCAGGCACCTTCATCCTCCACTGATTCCAAATTTAAGTCAAGCGCTTCTATTGATTTCGATTTCGCATACTCTTCAAAACTACCATATCTACTTGCCACTATATCTAATTCTTCACTTACCAATTTACTTTTAACAATTTTCTGTAAGACATCAGGTTTATATGGCACGAAATATTCTGCTATCGGATAATCTGAATTTCGCAACCTATGTGTTATTCTAATAGATTTCTTCATATGTATCACCCACTCCCAAAACAATTCTCCCGCCCCTGCGGTAATTACGTTACGTTCCACTAATTATTATATCACAGTTGCAACTGACAGTCATTTTACACATTGTTTACATACACCGCGTCTGATATACTTTACATGTCAGTCCGACTAACCATTTGGACGGGCTGAACAAATATAGAACAGGAAATATCCAACATGATAATAGCAAAAAAAATTCTAAAAATAACTTGTATTGTCCTCGGTGTGATCCTTGTGGCCACCATAATATTTGTGGGAGTTCTCACTATAACAGAATACAAGCCAGACGATTCCGAATCCCTTGAGGTCACATCCGGAAGCACATTTGGCAAAAATGCAACCGGCTCAGCCAAGCTTTCACCATCTGTCGGCGACTCCATATCCATCGTGACATGGAATCTCGGCTACGGATCCCTCGGTGCAAATGCTGACTTTTTCATGGACGGAGGAGACAGTGTGTACACTTCCACAGCCAAGCAGGTAAACGACAATATGGAGGCCATCACATCAGAGCTGAATTCACTTGCCGCTGACATCTTTCTTCTCCAGGAGGTTGATGAACGATCATCCAGAAGCCACAAGATAAACGAAGCCGATATTTTGAAGGAAAAGCTGCCGTCATACACAAGCTCATACGCCTACAACTACAAAACACTCATGGTTCCATATCCACTTCCACCGATTGGCAGAGTGACATCAGGAATAATGACTCTCAGCTCATTTGAAGTATCGGATGCAGAAAGAATACAGCTTCCATGTCCATTTCCCTACCCGATCAGACTGTGCAACCTGAAAAG
Source organism: Coprococcus sp. RTP21428st1_C9_RTP21428_210409 (assembly GCF_040227395.1). Classification (NCBI taxonomy): domain Bacteria; kingdom Bacillati; phylum Bacillota; class Clostridia; order Lachnospirales; family Lachnospiraceae; genus Coprococcus; species Coprococcus sp. RTP21428st1_C9_RTP21428_210409. The sequence goes on along the minus strand of NZ_JBEHVV010000003.1, from coordinate 91,767 downwards.
ATGCCTGATCGTGTCCAGAATACCGATTGCCGGAAGTGAACACGAACTCGTCATAATAAATCTCCACCTGGAGGCTTATGACTCAGGCGAGGGCAAAGCCGCCCAGACCAGGATGCTCGCCGACATTCTCCAAAATGAGGCTGCAGCAGGGAACTACGTTATCGCAGGAGGCGACTTCAACCAGACTTTTTCAAATGTGGATCTGTCCGCATACCCTCAGCAGTCCGCTGACCTGTGGGCACCAGGAAGCATAGATGTATCTGAATTTGGAGATTCCTTCACCTGCAGCACCGATTCCTCAGCTCCGACATGCCGATCCCTGGACAAACCATACGAAGGAAGCGACCACGAGAGTTTCCAATATTATGTCATCGACGGATTCATAGTATCGAGCAATTTGCAGATCAACTCCACAGAGACCATAGATCTGGATTTTAAAAACAGCGATCACAATCCGATAAGACTCGATGTTGCGTTGAAATAAACTATATTTTCAGTTGTTTTATGCATGTTATTTTAATTAACATTAATTATGTATAATTTTATGTTTAAAATACATTTTTCTCTTGATTTATGCCGTTTTTACATGTATTATGGCATTGTAAATGTTATAAATATTAACATTTATTGCTAGTTTTGAATAATACTTCTAAGAATAATAGAGAATACTCATCAGAGAAAGGAATTTTGATCATGAAGAAATTATCACAGTCACGTCTCGCCGACACTGTCATGAACGGAAGAAAAGAAAAAGGTATGACTCAGGCTCAACTCGCCGATGCAACCGGTATCAACAGAGCACTCATTTCCAGAATAGAGCAGAAGGATTTTGTTCCTTCTATAGAGCAGCTCGAAAGTTTGTCAGAGGTTTTGAACTTCGACCTCACAGAAATGTTCATCAATGCTGGCGCACACAAGCTCGAGTCTCCATCCCCACTGAACATTGCAGTGGCAGGAACCGGTTACGTTGGTCTGTCCATTGCGACCCTGCTGGCACAGCACAACCATGTAACGGCAGTTGACATCATCCCTGAAAAGGTTGATCTCATCAACAACAAGAAATCCCCTATACAGGACGACTATATTGAGAAATATCTCGCCGAGAAGGAGCTTGATCTCACAGCAACTCTCGATGGCAAATCAGCATACAAGGATGCAGATTTCGTAATCATAGCTGCCCCGACAAACTACGACAGCAACAAGAACTATTTCGACACATCAGCCGTTGAGGCCGTTATCGAGCTCGTCCTCAAGGTCAACCCGGATGCCATCATGGTCATCAAATCAACTATACCAGTTGGATATACCGAGTCCGTAAGGAAGAAATACAACACGTCAAATATCATTTTCAGCCCAGAGTTTCTTCGTGAATCAAAGGCACTGTACGACAACCTCTATCCATCAAGGATAATTGTCAGCACAGACAAGAATGACGAGAAGATAGTTAAGGCATCCCATACATTTGCCGCACTGCTTCAGGAGGGTGCCCTCAAGGAAGATATAGACACTCTGTTCATGGGCTTCACCGAAGCTGAGGCTGTAAAGTTATTTGCAAATACCTATCTCGCACTCCGCGTGTCCTACTTCAACGAGCTTGACACATACGCAGAGATGAAGGGACTTAACACACAGGACATCATAAACGGCGTATGTCTCGACCCAAGAATCGGAACACACTACAACAACCCATCATTTGGATACGGCGGATACTGTCTGCCAAAGGATACAAAGCAGCTCCTTGCCAACTACAACGACGTGCCTCAGAATATGATGAGCGCCATCGTTGAGAGCAACAGAACGAGAAAGGACTTCATCGCAGACCGCGTTCTCTCCATCGCAGGCTACTACGACTACAACAATAACGGTGATTACTCAGCAGCCCAGGAGAAGGAATGTGTCATAGGTGTATACAGACTGACGATGAAGAGCAACTCCGACAACTTCCGCCAGAGCAGTATACAGGGTGTCATGAAGCGTATCAAAGCCAAGGGCGCAACCGTCGTTGTATACGAGCCAACCCTTGAAGACGGAACCACATTCTTCGGAAGCAAAGTTGTAAATGACCTAGACAAATTCAAATCCATGTCCGACGCTGTCATCGCCAACAGGTACAATTCATGCCTCGACGACATCAAAGACAAGGTATACACAAGAGATCTGTTCCAGAGAGACTAATCTTCAAGAAGACCTTTAAGAACATTTTTATAACATAAAAAATAACCGAATGATACGAATTAAAACTTGTATCATTCGGTTATTTTTTGTCAATATTTCTTATGAATTAGCCTGAGCCTTGAGCTCCTCAAGCATCTGAGGAAGTCTTGTATCCATCTCGTCATCCTTGAACTGACATGTACCAACCTTCCTGTGTCCACCGCCACCATACTTGAGCATAAGGCTTCCAACATCCATGGTCGCTGTGCGGTTCAGGATACTGTATCCAACTGCTGCCGAACATCCCTGTCCACCACGTCCGCTTACTATCCACGCTGACACATTCTGTTCAGGATACATACTGTATATCATGAAACGATTGCCGGTGTATATCGGATCCACTCCGCGAAGATCGCTTATGATAAGATTACCGTCCACTATGGTATGTGCCTTGACCATCTCCTTGAACTTCTCTGTCTGCTCATTATACAGAACTATTCTCTCCTGTATGTCCGGCAGGGCAAGTATCTCATCAGTGGTCATGGTACGACATGCATCTATAAGCTTCTCCATGAGCTGATAGTTTGATATGGTGAAATTTCTGAATCTTCCAAGTCCGGTTCTAGGATCCATCAGGAATCCAATAAGTATCCATCCCTTTGGATTCTGTACCTCATCGATGGTAAGATTACCTGAATCAACCTTATCAACAGCCTCCATCATATCGTCAAACTGCGGAAATCTCTCTCTGCCTCCATAATACTCATAGATTATTCTAGCGCACGATGGAGTTATACGACTCTCCCCCTTGTATTTCCCCTCAAGCGCCAATCTCTCATGCTCACTTGAATGATGATCGAACCAAAGTCCGCAGCCCTCAACAAATGGCACATTTGCAAGGCAGTCATCCTCCGTAACCTCAATCAGTCCGTCCTGAAGATCCTTCGGATGCGCAAACTTCCAATGATCAATAATTCCCGCTTCCTTCAGCAGTGCGCCACACACAAGTCCATCAAAATCCGATCTTGTAACCAACCTCATAGTAAATCCTCCCTGGTATTGAACTTCAGCCCTGTAAGACCGGGCTGAATAGTTCATTTTCCGTAACAAATATATCTTAATTATATAGAAGCGGGTGGGGTATTTCAAGGTTGGATTTTCCATAAATGTCTCATTGATTAAATATTCCTATCTATATTTTTTTGTAACACACTTTTATTCACGCTCCAAAACTCTAAAACTCTAGCACTCCACACATTTACTCATTATTGACTTCTTTATACATATGTAATATTATAATCAAAAACACTAAAGAGAGGTTACTATCATGGCAGATATAAACTGGGAACCATTTATTTCTACTCGTGCCCACAAAGCATCACAGGCACTTCCACAAATAACGATCTCAAAAGACAATGGTCGTATTTCTTTAAATGCGACTGCCTGCGAGTTAATCCCTGGATTTTATTCATTAAAATACGCGGAGGTATATTGCGGATCTATCGAAGGAAAACTTAAGAAAATACGACTACAATTCACAAATGATAAAACATTTAAGAGTATCCCTATCTCTCGAAAGAAATACAAGGGAACATTTACAAACGGAGCCGTCATACACTCTAAATCATTAGTTAATGACATTTTTAGTACTTATCCATATTTAGAGCGCACTAGCCATTTTAGTGTGGAACCTCTAACTATAAATGACAATATCGGACTTTCTTTTGACTTTGTTGAATCTCTTATAAAATAATTGACGTTATATCACAAGATCCCCCTTTCTTGTTGCTAAGAAAATGGGGATCTTATATAATTCTTCCTAACCATTACCTGAGCAGGCAAACCCAATTAACTAATTTTCATTGTTTTGGGCCTTAAACATAAACGTCACAAATTCGTCTACATTCTTCCTTTCAATTGCTGTCAAATTGTAAATATCTAAATTATTAGTTACAACATACTTATAGAATTCTATAACATCATTAACTTTTTTATTATTTCTTTTTAACAGCCCGTAAAAATAATCTTCATTCGTTTTATTTTTTATTCCTTCAGAAATATACTTAATTCCTTCCTTAAATCTATCAAAGTCCTTATACTCCATGATATTGTTAATTTTGGCATAAATCAGAGCTATTGTAAAATCTATATGTGCCAATGCTATTTTTACTTTCTCATTCTCTCTATTCCCCTGTATTTCCAAGTTGTGCTTACTTATCAAGTAACTTTCTTTCAATTTCTTTCTTCTAACACAAAAATGGACTGTGAAAAACCTCAATCGAGTTTTTTCACAGCCATTTTTATGCTCCTCAATATTATTTATCTGTCTCTGCAAATTCCAACTTAACCTATCTCCAATAATTCCTTCCAATTATCAGTAAATCCCATTGTCCTTACATCTACTTTTTCATACTTCTCTATTAATGCTTCTATTTGGTCTACATATAAATTCCAGTGTTTATCATGCAACAGAATGTGTCTCATACATAATAATACACCAAACATTCTATTATTTCCTATTCCCTGTTGGGAATATTCCTTATACAAGATAGGTGTCTTTGATAGTTTTGCATTATACAACCGCCCATAATGTGCACAGATATTACGTACATAAGAAATACTCTCCAGCCAGCTCTCTAAATATGTATATCCAATTCCAAAGCTTTTAGCTACCGCTTTTTTATCTGTATTTTTCATATTTTTATAAAATTTTGAAAGAGTCCCAAAACTGAATACCTCTACCAGAGCGTATATCGGTAAATCTCCACCCTCGTAATTAGTTCTGAAGTTTTTCACAAAAGGGGCTTTAGAATTACGGCCAACTTCCTCTTTTATATCCTCTAAAAAAGATCTGTGATATTCTTCATCAACAAAATTTTCAGAATTCATATAACCAAGGACTCCATATGTTTCCGCAAAGTAATTGGCAATTCTACATCTAACATTTACTTCTATCTTCTCTATCTCAGCAAATGTTATCTGTCTGAAATTAGCATTAAACAGGTATAACTCTACAATCTGCTCAAACGTTACTCCTTCATCATAGTCCCCATTTTTTGCTTTAAAACCCAAACTATATGCCTTAATCAGCCTGAAGTATGATATATCATTCAATATGTGCCTTGCATAATCTTCATCGCTGATAACTAATCCCAGTGTCTTTAAATTCTCCACCTGTTCATCAATTGACATTGATGGTTGATGTCGTTTCAGTTCTCCCATATATTTTCTCCTTAAAATTAAAAGACCCAACGTGGTCCGCATCGTTGAGAGGCGTGTTGGGTTCTGTTGATATTAGTATATGCGATTTTCATAAAAAAAACAACGTTTTTTTCAAGTATGTGCATTACCTCGCTCTACTTTTCATCAACTCGAAATCATTATATGATGATTGGAATTTTAATGGGAAATGTCTGCTATTAAGTGTTCTCTTTCACATACCAATCCTGACTTTCCTGCTTTAACAACCATAAATATTCTGATAATAGTTCTTGATTTAATATGGGAACTGAGAATCTATCACTCTTCCCAACTACAGTTATTAACTGTTCTTGCAATCAATTCCATCTATAAACATTGCATATTTATCTAATTTTGAATATGCTATAGATAATATGCCCCAATTTTTGCCTATTTTATTCACCTTTTCTACATATATTAAACCTTATTGCTCCCTCTTTTTTTACAAAATTAATAACTTTATTTTTTTCAGGACAATTTCTATCTACATCATGATTTCCTGGCACTATAAATAAACGTTTCTCTGGCAAGCCAATCGCATTACATATATTTTCTATTTCTTTTCCAGCATTTGAAGGGAAATCTCCACTTGGTGCATGTCGAATGTCTCCCGTAAAAAATGCATAATCAATTTTTCCAACTATAGTGTCCAAATACTCCAAAAGATTTTCGCGTAATCTTTTGGTTTCTGTTCCAGTTAAATTAAGATGTAAATCTGAAAAATGAATCCATCTAATTCTTGACATTCTTTGCCACCTTCTCCGCATATAATTCTATTATCTGAAAATGTATTATCCTCCCAATGTATTTATATGTGAGTTATAATATATTATTATTCTGAATCTTAAGTTGCAACAATATGTATATTATAATATATAGCTATATCAAAGTCTATACAATATAGAAAAACTTAAAAAAACAGAGAGACTTACATCTCTCCGCCTTTTTCAATTTATATTATATAGCAAATCTTATCATATTTGTAACCATTCTCCCATATTACATATAACACATTACAATTCCGCCCCGGCTCTTCTCCGCTTCAAACACCAGCTTCTCTCCAGTTCCAACGCCCCTAGCGTAAATCCATCATCTATCTTCTTCTTACTAACCCATATCTCCATCTGTTCCCTTGTTAACTCAATGGTAGATATAATCCCTTCATGACCGTAACATAGTTTGTAGATGCCTATATTGACCAAATATACATGAACGCAACCTCCTGTGAGGCCACTGTCGGCAGCTATACGACCGAGCTCTATCGGCTTTCCTATGATATCGGCGCCCAGTTCCTCTCTAATCTCACGGCGTACATCTTCAATCGGTGTACAATTTGGATCAGAAAAACCACGAGGGCATGCATACTGTCTTCTTCTGATTGCATGTCTGAACTGTTCCAGCAAAACATATTTTCCTTTGTGCTTCGCCAGAATAACCACACCATCGTTTCCATTTGGCAGGACTCTCTCATAAGCCATAAGTTCATTATCATCCTTACGTATCGGGTCTACCACCATCATGTTATATGCGCTGCTGTAAACAACTCCATATTTACGGCTATGCAGCTCCTCGTCACGGAGGATCTGTTTTCTGGCCTCTAAAGTATCCAGGGACGCTATCGGATACGATTTATATTCCGAATCCTCATTTGTTATATTCCTATCTTCACAAAGCTTTAAATATCTCTTCAGTTCTTTTGTCAATGTGTATCTTATTTTTTCGCCTTCACAAAAATGTTCAGAGTTATCTAATCCTTTCATGACCGAATTCACATATGCCTTACTTTTTCTAAAGATAATCCGAACCATATCCCTAAGCAGTTGCCAGATTTCCGCTAAGGATTCTGATAATGACAAAGCATCAAGTCCAGGAATCTTAGCTATGAGCGAAGTCACGATCTCTGTAATGATCAGCATAACCATTGTCTGAATACCCGAAGGAACCGAATTCCAAAATGCTACAGCAGGTTTTATCCAACTATTTTGCATAGCTTTTGCGGTCCAATAATCACCTGTCAGTTCGGGACTTATCACTATTAGAAAACACAAAATAGCAAATACTATTTTCTTCAATATTCCACATAAAAGTTTCAGTTTTCTTCTATGCTTGTCCTTCTTAGCGTTATTCTCATAATAGAATACATAATTCCTATCTATTTCTGGTTTATCCTTGACATAACCTACAATTCTTGCAGCATTAACGATCTTTGGGGGGCTATATTTTCCCAGTTTGAATGTCTTAAAATCATTTTTCTCATCAACAAGATATCTTTCATCACGTTTCCTTCCACCATCCCACGTGCGCTTCAATCGCTTAGAAAAGTCACATTCAAATGTATTCTCACCATGGCAGGCACTACCCCAATCTTCTAAATCCATCACATCATAATGCCTTGACACGTTTGATATACTGCTCTCGCAAGCATAGTTATAACACAAATCAACAATTGCCTGTGCATATTGACACCCCTTGACATTTGTGCCTGTTTCTACCAATTTTTTAAGCTTTCTGATATACACTGAACGATTATTTTCATTCTTATTTTGCTTATATATGTTATCAAGTATCGTTTGAGCACTTCCCCACAGCTCCACATTATCTTTCGGAACATATAAACGTATAACCTTATCCAATATCGAACTGAATTTCCAACAGCCCAACTCACCATCAGCCCTTGGACTTATGTATATATCATGCATCATGCTCAATTTGATCACGGTTTCCATAAAGCTATACAAGTTCTCCAATATCTCAGCCATAGCATCCCAGGATAGATTAGTCTGGTGCTCACCATTCTTGTCCACTTCAACAAATATATCTATGAGCTCATCTCGCCTGTTCTTATAATCATCATTATGCTGCTCACCATTCTCATTCTTCTTTAGTGCCAAAGCCATCTGACCGTACTCATATATTTCAGACAAATCAGAATACAGAAGGCACCTCTTCATAATTGCGGTAAGTCGTTTCTGGCTATATTTCAATGGAAGTGCGGAATATATAAATTGCTTGTCATCCTCTATCGAATCCATCAAATACTGGGACACAGTACGTATATCGCCATACTGGGATATCTTGATAACCCCACTATCAAACAATTTCAGCAAAGCCTCTTTGTATTCTCCGTTTTTTAGCAGGCTGAAAAAGCCCCTCGAATCCACCATCTGATTATAAGTCAAGACAACTATATTACCATTTGTCACAATCTCATCGTACAAGGCAGCCTGTCCCGCAATTATCTCCTCATCTGTTTTGCGCACAGAATCCAATTCAAACAAATATACATATTTACTCATTCCTTCACACTCCCGTATCCTACATTCCCCTCAACCTATCTGCGTACCACCTGATAGTTCTCCGTATTCCATCATCAAAATTCACTTCCGGCCGCCAGCCAAGAGTCTGTTCAATCTTAGTTGAATCAATAGAATACCGCAAATCATGGCCTTTCCTATCGGTGACAAATGTTATGAGTGACTCGGGCTTACCCAATTCCCTGCAAATCATCCTTACAATTTCAATATTTGTCCGTTCACAATGACCACCCACATTGTATATCTCACCAACTTTTCCCTGGGTCAATATCGTATCTATGGCACGGCAATGGTCATCCACATGTATCCAATCCCTGACATTTATACCCTGTCCATAAACAGGCAGTGGCCTGTCTGCCAATGCATTTGTCACCATCAAAGGGATAAGTTTCTCAGGGTACTGGTATGGTCCATAATTATTTGAACACCGGCTGATGGTAACCGGTGAGCCATACGTTCTATGATAAGCCATAACCAAAAGATCTGCAGCCGCCTTCGAGCTGCTGTACGGCGAGCTCGGACAAATAGGCGATTCTTCAGTGAATAACAAATCCGACCTGTCAAGAGGCAGATCTCCATACACCTCATCCGTACTGATCTGATGAAATCTGCCGACATCATATCGCATACACGCATCCATCAACACGGATACACCCTTGATATTCGAATCAAGGAACACCTCCGGGTTATCTATAGATCTGTCCACATGCGACTCTGCCGCAAAATTCACGACCACATCCGGCCTCTCCGCCTCAAATATACGATACATCTCACCTCTATCGCATATATCCGCCTTATAAAAAACAAAATTAGACCTGTCCAAGACAGGTCTAATCGTATCCAGACTTCCCGCATATGTAAGTTTGTCCACGCACACAAACTCATACTCAGGATATCTGTCCATCATATAAAAAATAAAATTACTGCCAATAAACCCAGCTCCGCCGGTGATAAGAATCTTCATATGTTATACCTCTTTATGCAAAACAAGTTGTGTTTGGTATAAGTATAACATAAAGATGGATAAAGGGTACTTTTTAATATTAGTATTATAAATACATCGAACACTAATATTACTGCGAACTTCAAATTTTCTTCTTGTTGACTACACTCTGCAATAACACCTTTTTTTACACCTCAATTATATCGTTTCTTCTATTCCTAATTTCAAAAGGTATTAGCAATAAAAACTTCTCCCGTTTCATTTCTTAATTATTTGCACCCGCTAACACAAAATTGCATTATTTCAACTTTAAATAATTAGACTTTAGCCGATCTAAAAATTTAACATCATTTTCTTCTTCACGACTTAATGCAGTCAAATCAACAGGTGCTCTACAAATCCTTTCTAATTCGTTTTTGATTTTCTCTCTCTGTTGTCCTATCTCAGATGAATATTCCTCATATATTAACAAAATATCAATATCATTATAACTATCATCCAATCTCAATACCGAACCAAACAAATATACTCTCTCAAAACATTCCCAATTGTCAACAAGCTCTTTTATTCTATCAATGATTCTTTTACTTGATTCTTTTAACATATTCATAAAACGCATTCATAGTTAACAACTTTACATTCATTTTTTCAGCCAACTCATATGCTTGTCCAGAAATGCAACTATCATCATTCCAATTATGTAGATTAACAATAATCGAATCTTCCTCTGGTGCCATTTCCATCAATTTTGCTTGACTTAAACAATATTCATAAATAAAAATCATTTTTTTATTATTTATGCTAATCTCTCTTAAATTTTCATTATTTACAAATTGAAAATTTATTTTTTTAGTTCTAATATATTTTAATGCAAAATTTAAACTAGCTAGCCTTACTCCTGTTTTCGCAAAACATTTGTAATTGTAATACATCTGTCTAATTCTAGGTGTATCATCCAGGAACACTTTATCCACTATATTATTTTCCCGTATTACCAAATAGGGACGTTCTATTCCCATTTGTATATCAATAAATTTTCCCTGTTCATTCAATTTCTGTATTAATAACTCCAAACTTTCTGTAGATGGTAAAATAGTCCCATCTGCTGGCGCAATTCCAAACATTGAGTTAATTTCTACTGGGAATAAAATTTCACGATTCTTTTCGATATCACCACGTGTAGCTTCAAACTCTTCAATGTGAGCCAAAAAATTATATACAAATTTTAGATTTGAATAATTTTTATCTTGATGTCTCTGAAACAAACCCAAATTTGACGATAACAAAATTTTTAATTTTCTATTATTTATCAATAATATAGGTTCGAACTTATCCCACAATTTTTTATTATCTTTTTTATAATAATTCTCATAAATAGTTTTATTTTCCATTAACAAAGGAAAAGCTGCTTTTTTTAACTCCTCAAATGTTTTAAACCGATTTTCGAAAAGATTATTCAATTCTTCTTGTCGTTTTTTCTTCCAATTCAAAACCTCTTCAGCTGTAAATTTATTATTCTTGTCAAAGTCTGTATGACAGTTTGGGCATAACAAAACTAAATTTTCAAAAGAATTATCTGCTGTTTTACAATAAGGATCTATATGTGCTTTTTCAACAATATCCCCCTTTCCTGTAAACAAACAACATCTACAACTTGGATTCATACAATACCCCATAGATTCTGCATACAATCTTCTTTTTACGTTTTCATCTATATACCTAGATCCCATATTGCCCCTTTCTTTTACATAATTAATACCGCCATTTCATATATGTTTTAACATATTTATCTATATCCTATTTTCATCTACCACAACACTAAGGCTCTTTCACGCAACTCCTTACACAACCTAATAATAACCTCTGTATCTTCCCTCCCATTGTATATCAAATGTTTATATTCTAAACACACTTAATTAAACAGATACCATGTTAAACCACTTACCGTGTCTACAACTACTTTGCACTCAATATCATTTGTTATCCTGTAGAATGTTCACTTGCACCTAGTACCTCTAATAGACCTCTTTCCATTTAAACTTCAAACTGTTTTAACTCTTCTAGCGGTTCCTTACTTGTATCAATACACATGCCGTCTTTCAACCAGTCTGCTTTCGTATATCCTGTTCCCGTTACTTCATATATCTCACCTTTTAGACCAACAGGCTTAACCCAGCCCCATGTAATAAGCCTATCCAAAGCTTCTTGCCATCTAGCGGATTCTCTCTGTGAATTATCAGCCATAAACTGTTTGCCATCAGCTAAAACCTGAACTGATGAACCTAGCGTAGCAAGTTTGAATATTTGTCCGTTACCCTCAGCTGCATATACTAAAAGGAATGCTGAATCAACTGGAATTCTACCAACATCTTCTTGCCCTACTACCGGCGCGTATTGTTGTTCTTCCTCCTCTGCTCTTTTACATTCTTCTGCCCTTTTTTCTGTAATATTGGCTATTCTATCTAAAAATTTATCTCGATGTCGTTCCCATGTTGCCTCAGACATCGGACGAAGTTCAAATTCTTTTATAAGTTCATCCTTAAACTCAGCCAATCTATATTTTAATGTTCTGTTATCTGAATCATCCAATTTAATTGAGATCTGAGTCTTATCAATACATCCATCCAGCTGATTAAATTGAAATCCTGGCAGTAAAACACCTGTCCATTTATGCTTCATTGCCCACGCTGCTCCCATTTCATTTAATGATGCTGCGCTACTATAATAATTCTTTGAAAAAGCGTAAATCACATGAAGGTCACTATTATGAAATTCATTAACAAGCCACTCGTATACCTTATTATCAATCGGAATACAGTACGGAGGAACTGATGAACAAATTATATCTTCATCTCTTAACCCCAGAATTTCAAGCAATCCTACAAATGCTTCAACATAATCAGCATCTTTACTACTGTGTGATATAAATAATTTATTTGGTTTGTCCATCTTACAATTCTCCTCCATAGATTCAGATAGCATTTTTTCTAATACTGTTAATTTAGCTTCTAATTGAGCAAATGTTAAATCATCACTAAAGTTTTTCCCCATTTTTGAAAAAAGATGAATTATATCTTGGACTATTTTACTCTCTGGAAGTTTTTCCAGTTCTGCTTCAATTTCTGCTTTCCACAGCAAATATTTTTCATCATTATGAATCGTTTGGTATGTAGTCTGAATAGCAGGCTTTCCGGCTGGTTTTCCAAAAGATATATACTCTGTTTTGAATCGTTTTCTTATATCTGGAGTCTGTTCAATAAGTCTAATTAGATTTTCATTTTCCAACTACTTTCCCCCTCCTCATATTATCATAAATGTTGTCAAAGTATTCGTAATCAATACAATTATTGTTTGTGTTATACCCTTAAATATTTCTAATTGTTTGTATAGTTTCATATTTATATAATCTTATTTTTAGTTTTTAGTTATATTTTAAATATTATATCACGCATTTGCATTAACGTAAACTCTCAACACTCACCTGCATTCTCCCATAACCACAAATTGCCAGCCCTCCCGGGCTGGCAATCATATCACATCACATCCATATAAACATCCTATCTACAAATCCCCAAACAAATCCTTCTCATACACACCGTCCTCAATCATCCCCTTAAAGCTCTCCTTAACAGCCTCAACATCCCCCTTATACGTCATACCATACCAGGTATCATTCGTCCGGAGAACCTTAACCGTCACCTTCTTCTCATCCAGAAGCTCTCCTATGAATGTAGGAATAAGGAACTCTGCCTTGAGCGGATCAGTTGGAACCTCCGTCTCAAAGAACTCCACAAATCCTTCCTCCAACAAATCCAAGAATTCCGGCGTCAATACCCACATGTTCATGGACACCAGAGACTCCGTATCAATGGCTGTGCCGTCCGCAGCTGCACCATCCACAGTCTTGACGATATTCTTGGTCTCCACCACCTCCGTCAGATTATTCTGATCATCCATCTTGCAAATGCCTCTGGTCACACCACCATTATCAGACAATGTATTCTTGAGTACGAATCCAGCCATACATGACTGTCCTCCGTTCACCAGATACTCATGAACCAGTCTGAAGCCTTCCTTGCCATAATAATCATCTGCATTTATCACGACAAATGGTGTCTTCAGCACGGCTTTAGCAGCAAGCACGGCCTGTCCTGTTCCCCATGGCTTAGTTCTGCCTGCCGGCAGCTCCCCGGGAATATCCTCAATATCCTGAAATGCATAATCAACCGTAACACCGGATTTCCCGCAAATGGCAGCAATCCGATCACCTATAACAGATCTAAATTATTCCTCGATATCCTTACGGATAATAAATACTACATGATTAAATCCTGCCTTTATGGCATCATGGATTGAATAATCCATAACAATGTGCTGACCATCATCTACTGGCGCCAGCTGTTTAATTCCTGTTCCAAATCTTGATCCGATCCCGGCGGCCATAATTAGTAAGGTAGTCCCCATTTGTTTTCTCCTCATAACCAATATGTTTCTGATCATATTATTATCCGCAAATAAAATCAGATAATAATATATACTATTTTTTACGTTCGTAAATTCCCACCAAACGGTTTAGTTTAGTACAGCTCTGGCATATTCCAATAAATATATATTTCATCAATTTTCATTCGTCCACGCCCAAAACTTAGTATTATTCACCAAATGTTCACTTGTACCTGGCACCTCTTACAACAGTGGCACCTCTTACAACAGGCTCGTACACATTATATTCAGGCTCAAATAATCACATCTCTATTTCTCTAAAACGTTACTCTAATACCCCAAATATGTTCTATTGTTCAGAATGTTTATCTGCAGCTGTCACCTCAGATTACCGACAAGTATTTTTTACACAGAACACTTTATCGAACACTTATCTTAATGGCATTGCCTCTAGTTGGCACATATATAACCTTCACAGTCAAAAAACAATAGGATTATAATTCTTTAACCATCGTTTTATAGTCTAATCTATTAGAGATTGGAACATTATACTCACTTTTAAGCATACCAACACCAATCATCAAAACAATTTGCTCATCATCTGCGATTCCCAGTTTTTTTGAAAAATTAACCCAAGATCCCGTTCGAACAAGCGGTCTTTGGATCAAGCAAGCACCAATACCAAGGCTTTGAAGTGATAATGATAAGTATCCCGCCAAAATTGCTGGTGAAACGACATACTGGAATTGGCAAGCCTCTTCAAACCGATAGACACTGACTTTTGCCGTTATGATAATATATTTATCAACTTCTTCTGCAAATCCACCAACTCCTGAAAGCCATTCGTCAAGTAAGTCTTTTTTCTGTTCCGATAGAATATAGATTCGCGTTCCCTGACGATTACAGGCAGACGGTGCATGTAATGCCAATTCGCAAGCACTACGTAGCAATTCCATTGGAACAGGAGCTTTACTAAAATCTCTGACACTATGTCTTTCGTTTATAAGGCTACTCAATTCATCAAATTGATTTTGTTTTTCTTTTCTTTCAATTTTCAGTGTTCCCGCATAAGCCTTTGGCATCTTAGGATATTTTCCTCGAAGTTCATCATGTTTATTAATTATATTC
Source organism: Coprococcus sp. RTP21428st1_C9_RTP21428_210409 (assembly GCF_040227395.1). Lineage (NCBI taxonomy): Bacteria > Bacillati > Bacillota > Clostridia > Lachnospirales > Lachnospiraceae > Coprococcus > Coprococcus sp. RTP21428st1_C9_RTP21428_210409. The sequence goes on along the minus strand of NZ_JBEHVV010000003.1, from coordinate 76,545 downwards.
CTTAGCTTTGAATTATTTAATACGTCTCGATGGTATTCTTTATACGCATCTACAGCGTCAAGTGCCATATTTACAACATCTGTAGAGTAGCCGCCCATTCCAACATATTCTGCCACCAGATTAAGCATCTCAATTATTTTAGGAATACCAAAGAACTGTCGTGGTTTATCTAATGACAATCCTTTTTCAATTGAATGAACATTTCGGATGATTTCTCCTTCATAATAGCCTGTCAACTTTTTATTTCCACAAATTCGGTTTACATAATCAACCTGCCTATATGTATTCCATCTCATTCTTAGTTTTTGTTTAATACTCATTGTGCTCGTCCTCCAATAAACGCATTAATATACTCTTTTGCTGCTAATTTATTTTCATTAAGCTTTATTTTGACACGATTATAATCAATATTGTTGTTTATCAAGTTGATTGCCATGTTTTCCGAATAGTCACTATCGTTCAAACCATATTCATTCATAACGTCTTTTACCTTTTCCTTACCACAACTATTAAAAACAGCTTGCTTTTCGAAAATCAAGGTAAACATAACACCATGAAATGTATTCGTTACTACGTAATCTGCTTTATTAAAACAACTTATGAATACCCTCGGTGAAAAAACATCGAATTTATAATCACCCTTCATTCCATGTCCCATTACAACAATTTTAAGTTTCTTGCTATTTGCATACTCTCTTATTTTATTTTGTAAATCGTCGGGAATCCGTCCAAAATAATAAACAAATATAAACTTATCAATCTGTAAATCAATACAATATCTTTGGTATTCTGTCTTTTCAAGCAACATCGTTGGATCAACAACGATAGGAGTTACTTTCCCAAGAAGTTTCCTTACAATCGAGCTTGTATATTTATCTCGAACAGCGATTGCGTCCATTTTTTTTAAGTCATCTATTATCTCGACGTGTTTTTTAAAAGCATCATACGAAGTATTGGCTGCAGAAACCGCAAATGTAATTGTTTTTTTTGCCTTAGATTTTTCCCCAAAGAAAATTGCTCTATTATCTTCAAAATACTGATCTTCTAAATTCCACAATGTATCACTACCAATGATACATAAATCAAAGTTAGCATCTATTTCATCAACAATTTTAAATTTCTTAATTGATTCGTTAAAAGCCCAATACTGTTGTACCTGTGCTTTAGCTTTTTCAATTTCACCTTTTAGTATCCATTTTAAAGTCTGGCGACCAACATAAACTATACTATGTGAGGTTCCCTTTCTTTTTCGTTTCATAAATGAAACATCACAGCCGCCCTGTTTCAAATATGAGCATAATGCAAAAGCTTGCCAATAGCTACCGCAATTTTCACTATTATATACCGTCACTATACATACTTTCATCTCAGTTAGCTTTGCTTCTCCTTTCCCAAAAAACTTTAGCTTTTCTTCTAAGAATTCTCAATTCCTGTTTGTAAAAAATTGCCGACGAAATAATCAAAACAATCACAACTACAATCGCAACCTCAATGGCATATAGAATCCAATTTATATATGAAGAGAAGATCGGCACGTATATTAACTTCAACACTAAAGAAACAATTACTGCTTGAACTATTGATAGAGCAATATGCTCTGCTACAAATCTATATTTTCTCTGCAAAATATTTTTTGAAGCATATATAGAATATTGTAATGTTCTAAAAAGTAATGCGCAAAACGTACCAATTGTAACACCAATCAATCCAAATTTAATAACAAGCGTTACAGACACAATCACATTAAGAAAAGCCTCAAAGATTGCTCCATTACGAGTTTGTTTAAAATGTCCTGCTGCATCAACAAGCATATGGTATGGGAGACGGACACAAAAAAGAAATTGATTCAGGCACATCAGCATGCCGAAAAGAGGTCTATTATACGATACATCACTTATTCCCAATGTATAAACTTCTGCAAAAGGAACAATTAACGCTGCACCACATATAAACAAGAATGCTGCAGATGTAAAAACCAAATATTCAACAACCCGGAAATTTTCTTGCAATACTCTATTCTCTTTTTTCGCAAGCATATTGCCAAACGCTGCTTCTATACCATCCGTAAATGTTTGTTCGACTTTATATAATCCATTTGCAACCATATAATATACAGTATATACGGATACTTCTTTAATATCCGAAAACATCGTCAAAACAATAACATCCGTGTTGTTATTAACAAATGCTGCGGCCTGTTGAGCAAACGCATCCCATCTTTGAGAAATCGCAGAATTATTTGGCTTTATGTCTGCATCAATTTCATATTTTTTCTTAACATAATATGATAAAAACAATGGGCGGATAAAATAAACAATCGCACTTCCTAATTTTACTAGATGAATTCCTGCTCCACAATGTATCAAGACTGCTGCAACAATCGTATTGAGAATCGTAGTGACAATTTGTGGAATTGTATTAACATAATTTTTTTGATCCGCTTGTAATAACATTTGATAGGCAATTCCAAAATAGTTATCTACAAATGTACTACTCCCTATGATCAAAACAAGTGTTGCTGAAAAAATCCAACTAAAAGAATTTCTCACAAGAAATGGATAGACACAAGCAAATACAATTAATGCTCCCACATATATAAGTGCAACTTTTTTCATAAAAATTGCAGTCGCATTTACTATTCCACTAATCTCACTTTTATCTTTTTTTGACAGCGGATTATACAGTGCTGCCCTAGTAACGCTTCCAACGCCAGCACGTAATAAAACTATACAACTTAAAAATTGTGTAATTGATGACGTTATTCCGTTATAACTTGACCCAAATGCTCCTAAAATAAGTCTTGGTAGTATTAAGCCACAAATTATAGAAACAACTTCTGCCATTATTGACGTCATTGTATTAATGACAGCTTTTTTCGTTCGCATTCTATATTATCATCCTTATCTATTTAAATACTCTGAAACATCCAATTTTTTTCCAAACAACAAATCAGTACTTGGTAAAATATCAGTATCAAACCCAGAATCTGGATATAGTGTTATCTCTCCAAACCAAACACGGCCATCAGCCTCATATAAATCTATTCTCGACAATTTTGTTCCGAAAGATAGCTTTCTCGCAATATCAAGCATCTCATTCAAATTATCAGGCGGTGATATCGTAAAGTCCTCCGGTAAATCTTCATCACCATAATTATATCTCAAAAATTGCCAATCGGGTGAAAAGAAATAGTATTTAACGCCTCTAGAGGAATTCCGCCCAGTACAAATCATAATATTATCAGGCTTACCATTAAAACATAAAATTTTATAATCTTTTAACTCCGTTCCCGATTTATCAACCATATATTTTTCCGCAATAATCTGAGGCGGCACTTGTTTATAAGGCCACTCTCTTCCAGACCAATAATAATTATTATTGAGGCTTTTTTTGATTTTGTTTTTCGCCTCTTCAAAATTCAGTGTGCTTTTATCTGTACAAATAACAAGTCCGCCACTATCATGTGTACATTTAAGAACAAATTGATCTGGCAATTTATCAAAATCTATATCCTCAAACTTATTCCATGGACCTCCTACTAATGGGATTAAATAATCCCTACCAATTTTATCTTCAATATACTGTCGCACAGAATATTTATCTACCCATTTAATATACTCTTTTTTTCTGTCTTTCAACTTTAACAATTGAACTTTTTCATTTAGTGTTTTAGGATTCGAATAATTTAATTTTAATCCCAAACGAGCCCAGAACATAAGCTTGAGATATAAACTATCCGGTATCCAGTTCATATATCCTTTATAGCCTGCTCTAGCCAGTCCTCTCTGTATAATATTTCTTTTCATTTTGCCACCTTCTGTTTTTATTCTTTTAACGTTTCTATAATCATCCATATAAGTAAAAGAATGACTTGTATGTACTTATCATAATATGTGACCAGTCCATACTCACTAATCATTATAGCCACAAGTATTCCTATAAATAGCAATTCTTGTTTCGTTATTTTGCGAACATTTCTAGCACTAGAAACCAACATCCAAACGTAATTAAAATAATATACTATCGTCCCTATCAGCCCAACATCAACTAATAATTCAACATAATTGTTATGCGCATAGTAGGCTAATGACCAGTTTGAATGATAAGAATGTAGAACAAACCTATAGTTATCTATACCATACCCAAACCACATTCGTTCTTTAAACCATTCAATTCCCCATTGTATCAAGTTCAATCTTGTTGATGTGCTTGAGTCCACTGCAGCATCCGTTCCAAATAATCCGGCAACCATCGATTCAATTCTATGCCCAGCCATTGAATACAGGAACGGAACATGTAATAATGCATAATAACCGACAAAACCTATTAGAATAACTATTACTATTTTACTTGCATTTTTTACTATATTATCCCTATTGTCAAACACATAAATCATTGCTAATGGTATCAAAAAGCATAAAATTGCTTTTCTCGACGATGACAATATAACAACAATAAGATTTGCTATTACCATCGTGCGAAACCATCGCACTTTGTAACCTTTTAAAATAAAATAAATTGCAAAACAAATCGCAAATGCCGCACATACGCCTACTGTGTTACCGTTTATATTTCCAGTTTTTCTTGAAGAACTAAATGCAAAAATACCACCCGTAACTATAACTCGAAGTTCAAGAAACAAAGGTGCCACTACAAGTGCTTTTAACACTTCTTCTATCCTCTCTTTTTTTCTATCAACAATGAAAAAAAGAGCATACATGCAAACTAAATTAATTAATAGTGTTTTACCCATAGCATTGGCATGCACTTTATTTATAGCCCAATTAGTCGAGCTTATGGCAATCAGGCAAAACACGCCCATGCAAAGAATATAATTATTGTTACGAAATTCCTTTTTTAATAACAAATAAATAGCAAAGACTCCAATAAGAATAACTCGTGCCAATTTCATTAACATGGAGCCTTCGTCCGTTACAACCGCTGCGATCGCATATAGCCAAAGCGTTAGCGATACAATGGATATTTTATTGATTCGTATGTCACAGCTTCTATTCAATCAATGTACCTCTCTCTTTATTCACAGAATAGATATTTCTCCCAGTTTTCAAATATACTGATACTTGTCAATGCATATCGCAATTCACTTGATTTTTTTGACATTTTTTCTGCTAAAGTTACATCTATTATTGAAAACAATGCATCAACAAGGGCATCTTCGTCCCCAACTGGTATAAGTATACCATTTTCCTGATTCTCTATTAATTCACGTGGCCCTCCAGAAGGACAATCCGTCGAAATAACCGGCATCCCCATGCACATCGCCTCAATTAGAGCATTAGGCATTCCCTCGTAATCTGAAGATAGGATAAATGCCGAAGCATCATTTATTGCATTAAGAACATCTTTATTTCTTCCAGGAAGTAATACCACACCATCAAGGTCAAGTTCCTTAATCAAGCTTTCTAGATTAGCACGTTCTCGTCCTTCTCCATAAATAACCAACTTGAAGTTCTTTTCCCTCTGATAAAATATTGAGAAAGCCTTAATAAGCATTGGGAAATTTTTCTGTCTTTCAAGACGCCCCACTGCAACAAACACGTTTTGTCGTATTCCCTTATATGGTTCTGGAATTCTTGCAATATCAACTGGATTAGAGAGCACGATTCCCTTTTTCTGAATATTTTTCGGAAAATAAGATTTTGCCATATCAGTTTGAAAGATTATTCCGTCAGCAAGTGGATATGCGATTTTCCTTAACAATCGTGTAATTTTAACATCTGGCATTACCCACGGATTATTTCTTTCTGAAACACAAACAGGGATTTTGGAGCCAATCAATGCCAATATTACATATATTCCGATATCCTCCGGCATACTTAATACAACATCAGGTTTATACCGCATTATTTTTTTTCTCAGTGCTGCGTATCTAAAGAATCTATCTTTTACTTTATTATCAGCTTTTTTTCCTATTGCATCTACATTAATACGTGTATCCAACTCATATGCAACTGCTGCTACATCAATGGTAATGATTGAACATTCAATTCCATTTTTCACAAAATAATTCGCCAATTGAGCAATAACTCTTTCAGCTCCTCCATTTATCAGTGCACGTGTTACAATACATATTTTTTTATTGTTTTTCATCGACACTTATCCTTGTTTTTCTTATAATTGGTTAAGTTTACTTGTTATATCTATATACTTTGTTTTTCCGAAAGGCTCATATGAAGCCATCATATAATTGTATTTTGGAAATTGCCTTATAATTACAAAATTTTCATCTTCATTTGGCCAGTGCTTACAAGTAAAGAATACCTTATTTCTATAGGGCATATTCATAAACTTGTTCACTTCTGTCTCTGTACAGCCATTTTGGTCATTAAACTTCACCAGTAACTTATTCCAGTTAATTCTCTGTACTCGACGTTCCCACTTTTCTCTTGCTTCCTGCTCACTATGGTAGTGCAAGAAGAAGATTTCAATCGAATTTTTACCGTTAGACAATACACCTACAGGATAGGAGCCAAATCTCTTATCTTCTGAGACCTGCGGCATATCTTTCCAACGAGATTCCTCCGGCTTGATAAAGGTCAATTTTCCATTGACATAACCTTTTATGTCAGACAAGAACTCAATATAATCTTTTGCAATAAAGAACATCCCCACCGTAGGAGATTCTTTGGGCAGGTTGTAGCTTTCATAAATCATGCCGCCCCAACAGTTATTAGAGATTATTGTAAAGTCTGTAGACTTTAGCTTCTTTTTTCTATAATCCGCAAAACCAATCCGCCAATATTTTAATATTTTAAGTCTCAGTCCTTCATATGTAGGCATTGCATATCTTCCTTTCCCTTACCATTTATCAGAGCAACATATATCTTATCCAGTTGCTTTACCGACTGTGTAATATCATAACTCCGTATCGTTTTTAAATGATTTTCTCTATATGAGATTCGTTCTTTTTCTGATCGGCATTCAACTGAAAGCACGGCCTTTGCCCACTGTTTTGGAGCATCGTCGATAGATTCCCAGATAAGATCACCTAAGTCAACTTCTCTTGTGATCTTATCCGATACAACGCATGGCAAGCCAGAAATTTGCGCTTCCAGCAATACTACCGGAAGTCCCTCATACTTAGATGGAAAAACAAATATGTCCATTGCCGAATAGAGAGCCGTTGGATTATCTGTTTCACCATATAGAATAATGCGATTCTTATATGGATGCTCCTTGACACAAGTTTTTATTTTTTCTTCATCCGGTCCCGTTCCCACAATAAGAAGAAGCGCATCGTCTCGTTCCGCAGCTACTTCTTCAAATATGTCCAATAAGTATTCTTGGTTCTTTTGTTCGTTGATGCGTCCGATATGTCCAATAAGTAATTGATTTTCTACCCCCAATTTATTTCTTACTGCATCTCGTTCCTTTTTAGAAAATGTAAAATCGTCTGTATGAAAACCGTTCGGCAAAACTTCAAAATTATTTTCTCCAAACAACCAGTTTCCCGCTAATTGTCCACAAGCCAGTGCTTTTGTATAAACTGTTCTAAAATACGGATTTAGCAATTTATGCACCTTCATGTTGGGACAATTACTATTATGGCTATGGGCAATTCGACTTTTTACACCTGCCAGTTTTGCAATCGTCAGTTCTATTGCCATCATCGAACTGCTACCGTGATCATGTACAATATCATAGTGTCCGGCTCTTAATGCTTTCCACAGCGCAATATAATGGTCCTTTGGGTTTCCATGCCGTGATGGAAGTGTCACTAAATGGATATCGTTCTCTAGGCATTCCTTTTCATATTTTTCTGATATTGGTTGTCCAGCAAGAATAGTTAAATCATACTTTTCCTTGTCCAACGCTTTACAGTAATTCATTATTACCGTTCCAATTCCGGTAATTCCAAAATGATTTGTGACCATTGCCACTTTAATCTTTTTATTATTCATTTACATTATCCTCACAGTCACAAATCCATTGAAAGTCTAGCGATTGCTTACATTAACATGGTATTTTATTTTTCTAAACCTCATAGCAATCGGAATAGCTGCTAGACATATCCACATAATGACTGCTCTTAATTTGTTTTGTTTAGATATCGGTACATGTAATGCACTCAAAGCATCTTTTTGTGTTACTTTCAAGCATTTTTTATACATTTCTGAATATTCTATTTCTACCCCGGCAAGAATACACATATCGTAAAAATCCGAGTGTGTTCTCCAGTTTGCATATTTACACGCCTCATGGATTCGATCCGAATGAATCGTCAAATTCTGTTTTATTACCTCAAGTGCCCATAAACCACATTCACACTTTTTAATCGAGAACTTTGTCATGGCACTTGTTGGATTATCGCGGCGATAATAATAGTTTTTTCTTTTCCCTGCAATAACCTTTTCTGCTTTCTGAAAAGCCATCACGTTGAAATTAAATCCCTCACCTATAAACATTTCAGGGATAAAACGGATATCCTTTAAAAACTTTACTCTGAACAATTTACAGTAGCATCCTATTGGAACTTGGTAGCATAGAATTGTTTCTACTGCATCCTCTCCATTCCAAGTTTTAATTTCATCCTTCTTAACTTGTTTTTCATCAAAATTCCCGAACATCTGTGTTGTCAGTGTGATATCAGCATTATTTTTGATTATCTGCTCCATCATATATTCAATATAATCGGGCATCACATAGTCATCGCCATCGACAAAGCAAATAAAGCCACCGCTTGCCATTTCTATTCCTGAATTCCGAGCAGCACTCACACCGCCATTGCTCTTATGAAGTACCTTTACTCGATCATCCTTTTGTTGCATCCGGTCACATATAAAGCCAGAATTATCAGTTGAGCCATCATCAACCAAAATAATCTCTATAAAATTCCACGTTTGCGCCAGAATAGAATCCACACACTTCTCCAGGAAAGGCTCTACATTATATAAGGGCACTATAACAGATACTTTATAATTATCTTCTGTTACCTGCCCCCATTTTTTTGAGGAGTCTAACCGCCCCAGCCGGGATTACTGCTTTAAGCCGTTCCTTTGGTTGTATACCAACCTTTAAGTTATCCATAAAATCATCCTCATCAATTTTCTCGTAAAATATATTTCTATCGTTCGGCCTTATACTCGGTTTTACAAGATTTCCCTGTTTCACCACGCCCTCTTCCAATGTTGCTTCTTCCACTTCTGCAAGAACCCGCATCATTTCAAAGAGCTTTTGGCCTTTTTCGGTATTTACAAATACACTAGACACGCCCTTTGGAGAATTGAAGTTCGGATGGCTCTTTGCAATTCCCCAGAAATCACCCACTGTCAAATCTCCCACACGGCTCGTATTCGCATAAGCACACTGATAACAGCTCTCCCTATAGCAGTCGCCATACATAAAATGTTTTCCATAGCGATCAAGGGAGAGTGTCTTTGTCTTTGTCTTTGTCTTTGTCTTTGTCTTTGTCTCTGTCTTTGTTTTTAGCAGGTATTGTGTTCCCCAACCTCTCTTGTCTTTGGAACGGAAGTTGAAATAGATTACTCTGCCAGCCGTCTTCTTGTTCTGGTATTCCAGATACTTTTTGAAGAACTTCGGCGAGGGCACACCGTGGCAAATCAGGTCAACTGTATATAGATTTTCTGGATTGCCACCCAAAAAAACATACAGACCTGCAATCTGGCAGGGAGTTCCTGTAAAAAGTACCGTTTTTCCCTCAGACAAACGCTGTTTGACCTTTGCGTAGCTATCTTTCGGGTCAGACTGAACATACTTAGAGGACTGTAGTTTCTCTCTTTCTGCTTCATCTGTCACTTCAATGTGGCTTACTGCCAGCTGCTCATCATAGGCAGCACCATAAACCGCACCGCCCATTTGCAGTACAGTTTTCGCTGCACTATCCGCCGCACCGCCAGATGCAGAGCGCATAATATCCACATCATTTTTATTGCGCCACGCCCAAACTTTATGTGGCTCATTCCGATGAAATTCCGTATTTTCTACTGGACACTTTTTCAAGCACACCTTGCACTCGATGCAGCTTTTTTCATCAACAGACGGATACCAAAATCCCTCTTTGTTTTCTACCATAGAGATACAGTGTTTTGGGCAGCTTTGCTCACAGCTTTTACATCCCACACATTTCTCTTTTATCCTCGATATGTTCTCCATTTTATCCCTCTATTTTTTTTCTCAGATACTCCTTCGCCACTTCTCTATGTGCTTTCAACCGCTCATCAACTTTCGCGTAATCAATCGCCTTTTCATTGATGTTTTCTGCATCTTCAATTTTCGTTGTCATCCGATTCGCCAATTCCAACCGCTCCAGCAAATCACTCAATTTTTCTTCATTACCATAGCTATTACCCACGCTCTTGCGAATCAATGTCGTAAATGGCCGATGCGTGATAACTGAGAAGATACTGCCGTGGAAAGTATCGGTAATGACTTCTTCTGCATTTCTGAAATAGGCCAGAACTTCAAACGGAGAGCAATCCACAAAGCGGTCTGCACATTTCTGAATACCGCCGATTGCATAAACCTTTAGTTTCTTTTTCTTTGCATAGTCAGAAATCCATTCTGCCTCTTCATTAGAAATACGACCTGCATACGCGTACAGAATCAAATACTTCTCATGAGTCTGAACTCGTGGGATTTTGTCGCAGCAGTTCATATAATCATAGGTCAGAACCGGATCAAGATTGTACACTGGTTCTTTCCCAGTAAGCTGCTCTACAATAGTTCCTGAATTAGCATCTCGTACAGAAATCGCATCGAATTTCTTCAACAATGCTCCGACTTCTTCAGTCTTTTTATACTTTTTCAGCTTTTCCAATGTAGTATTGCCGAAAGACGCTGCATAAGTGAGAAGTCTCTTCGCATGATTATCTTTTCCAAACAATTCCAGCGAATAACCCACATTGGAATTTTTCTGAATGCAGTTGAAAACCTCATCGCTACCAATCACAAGGCAATCCAATGTCGGGTTATAGTTCATTTCATCCGTAATTCCTAAAAGTGGCATATACTTTTTTGAAAAAGTCTGCTTATAACGAATGAACGACAACTTATGCGCAAATGGAGCCTGATATTGAAAAGTTTCCAGCCCTTTTTCGACCTTACGGACAAATTTGTTTTTGCTGTCAGCATTTTCCATAATTACGGGTGCGCCTACATGGTAGTCTACAAACTCTACTTTACAGCCCAATTCTTCAATCAGCTGCTTTAATGCATATGCCTGCAAAAACGATCCGTAGTTTGCAATACGCTGCATCGACATGATTCCAACTTTTCTCATCCATTCATCCTCAATACAATTCGTTTACCAGTTTCTCAAGTTCTTCATTAAACTTGGCATTATTACTACTCATACCATGCCCCATGCCGGCAACAATCTGATCATAGTTCGTTATGATATCTCCCAGTGTATTAATGTCCTCCACCGGAATAATCGTTTCCATTCTCTGCGCCACATTCCTTGCGAACTCAACTTGATGGTCATTCACATGTTCATTGAACTGATGCTGGCGCGGCACAACAATAGGAGTCTTACCTATCTGTAGTGGCATAATAAAACTTGCCGGACCACCGTGAGTGATTACAATACGGGCATCGGCCACATTTTTTACCATCTGCTGATATGGAATCAACTTGCTCCACTGGCAATACTTCGGCTCATATGTGCTAAAGCCCGTTTGGATAATCACATCATCCTGAATTGTGCCATCTTTCTTTAATTCATCTACTTTCTGAATCAGCCGATTAAACGGTTGCTCATGTGTTCCTACCGTCACAAAGATCATTTTCCCATCCTCAACTTAGAATATGCTGCCAAGATTAACTGCCTTCTGATAAACCTTTTTCTGTTCTTCCCACTGCACAACAAACTTGTCCACAATGGGATAAACCATCTTTCCTGTCATTGTCGGTTTATCGATTCGATCAAAAACCTCAATGTAAACTAATTTTGCTCCCATCATCTTTCCGATGTAGAAGAATGGAACCGCAACTGCTGCACCACAGGAAATAATCAAATCCGGCTTCTCTTTGTGCAACACATTCCATGCAATTTTGGTGTTTTTTATAAGGGCTTTCAGGCTTCTATTGGTCGGATAATAGCAGGGATACATTTTTTCACCTTCGAGCAGGCTTCTTGCATCCTCCTTATCAAAAGTTACCCAAAAATGATCCTTGTTTTTCCAAAATGGCTTTAACATATAAAGGTGGGTTAAATGACCGCCAGATGAACCCACCAAGCACACCTTTATATTTTCTTTGTTTTTCATCTGACTTTCTCCTCTAATCTTCCTTGGTTCTACTTAGTCACGCTGGAAAATGTCCCTCGTGTACACCTTATCTTTTACATCATCCAGGCACTTGTCATAGCGGTTTGCAATGATGGCCTGACTCTGCTTCTTAAACTCCTCTAAATCATTTACAACAACGCTACCAAAGAACTTCTCGCCATTTTTCAGAGTCGGCTCGTAAATGATGACCGTTGCTCCTTTAGCTTTGATGCGCTTCATGACACCCTGAATGGAACTTTGACGAAAGTTATCGCTATTGCTCTTCATAGTCAGGCGATAAACACCAACAACAACTTCTTTCTCCTTGCTCTCATCCCAACTATCATTTGCTTCATAAGCACCAGCGATTTCAAGCACACGGTCAGCAATGAAGTCTTTTCTTGTTCTATTACTTTCAACGATTGCTTCAATCAAATTTTCCGGCACATCAGCATAGTTCGCCAACAGTTGCTTCGTATCCTTCGGCAAACAATAGCCACCGTAGCCAAAGGACGGATTGTTATAATGAGTACCGATACGAGGATCGAGACAGACACCATTGATGATCTGCTGTGTGTTCAAACCTTTCATCTCAGCATAGGTATCCAGCTCGTTGAAGTAGCTAACACGCAGAGCCAAATAGGTGTTAGCAAACAGTTTAACCGCCTCTGCCTCAGTGAATCCCATAAACAGAGTGTCGATATTCTCCTTGATAGCGCCTTCCTGCAGGAGCTCTGCAAAAGTATGTGCTGCATTCACCAGACGGACATTATCCACATCTGTACCGACAATGATACGAGAAGGATAAAGGTTATCGTACAGTGCCTTGCTCTCTCTCAAAAATTCCGGACTAAAGATGATATTGTCGCAGTGGAACTTTTTACGAATAGAGGCTGTATAGCCAACTGGGATCGTGGACTTAATCACCATAATAGCTTCTGGGTTGTACTCGATAACCAGCTTTATAACAGCTTCAACTGCACTTGTATCGAAAAAGTTCTTCTTGCTATCGTAATTTGTAGGAGCAGCGATTACTACAAAATCAGCATCAGAGTATGCTTCCCTCGCGTCCAGAGTCGCGGTCAAATCCAGTCCTTTTTCTGTCAGGTATTTTTCAATGTATTCGTCCTGAATCGGAGACTTCTTGTTATTAATCAGTTCCACTTTCTCTGGAACAATGTCCACAGCAGTCACCTTGTGGTGCTGCGATAACAACGTAGCAATGGAAAGGCCAACATATCCCGTTCCAGCAACAGCAATTTTTAAATTCTTAAAATCTCTCATTTCTCTGTCCCTCTAATTCTTTTACTTATAAAACTCAGCGTACCACTCAGCGAATTTTCTCAGACCAGTCCGCAGACTTGTACTTGGCTTGTATCCGAAGTCACGCTCCAGTGCACTGGTATCTGCATAGGTCACAGGTACATCACCAGGTTGCATTGGAACTAGCTCCTTGTGGGCCTCGAAGTTGTAATCCTCTGGTAGCACCTTTGCACGAACCAGTTCCTCACTCAGAATCTGCACGAAATCCAGCAAATTTTCCGGGTTTTGGTTACCAATGTTATAAACCGCATACGGTGGAATCGGCAGACCATCCTCGCCGTTCTTTTTGTCCGGAGCCTTCCTCATCACACGAACAACGCCCTCAACAATATCATCCACATAAGTAAAGTCGCGCTTGCAGTTACCGTAGTTGAAAATCTTGATGGTCTCACCATTCACTAGCTTGTTTGTAAAACCAAAGTAAGCCATATCAGGACGACCAACAGGACCATACACAGTGAAGAAGCGCAAACCAGTGGAAGGAATGTTGTAGAGTTTCGAGTAGGCATGTGCCATCAGTTCATTAGATTTCTTGGTGGCTGCATATAGGGAAACTGGATTGTCAACCTTATCATCCGTACTGTACGGAACCTTCTTGTTGGAACCATATACTGAGGAAGAAGAAGCATATACCAAATGCTCTAGATTCTCACAATGTCGACAGGCTTCAAGGATATTGAAAAAGCCGACCAAGTTAGATTCCACATAAGCATCCGGGTTGGTGATGGAGTAACGCACACCTGCCTGTGCTGCAAGGTTAACGACCACTGATGGCTTGTACATCTCAAACATCTCAGTGATCAGTGTCTTATCAGCGATGTTGCCTTTAACAAAAGTAAATGTGGGATACTTGGCCAGCTCGTTCAGCCGGAACTCTTTCAATGCCACATCATAGTAGGCATTCATGTTGTCAATGCCTATGACTGTAGCAGAAGGATCCTCCTGATAGATCCTTTTCACAAGGTTGGAGCCGATAAAACCAGCTGCACCTGTGACTAAAATCGTTTTTTTATCTAAAGTAACTATGCTCATACGTATTCCTCCGCTATAATTATTTTCCCAAATTATCTATCTACGCATCCGCTGTTTGCAGATAGTGCATTCTTTTTCCTCTAATCTTCATGGCACAACGAGCCGTAACGACGTAGCCACACTCGCTGACGCGCCTGTGACCTATCGTCGGTGTCATTCCAGTATGTGCCTCTTACTTCGACCCTTCCCTACCAAGCACCACCTTGATAGTCTTCAGCACTATCTTCACATCCAGTCCAAAGCTCCAGTTTTCTATATACTCCGTATCCAGTCTCACGACCTCCTCGAAGTCCGTGATGTCGCTTCGGCCGCTCACCTGCCACATTCCGGTGATACCCGGTTTCGTAGCAAGACGGCTCTTGTGGTGCATCTCGTACTGCTCCACCTCAGAGATGAGAGGCGGCCTGGTTCCAACCAGTGACAGATCCCCTTTTAGCACATTGAAGAACTGTGGGAACTCGTCTATGGAGAAGTCCCTGATATACTGGCCGATTCCCTTCTTCTTGGTGCCGTCCGACAGGATCTTGTTGCCTATGACTCTCGGATCAAAGTCCATCTTGAACATCTTAGAATCGCTCATGGTGTTCTGCGCCATGAGTTCCTTCTTGCGCTCCTCAGCGTCCATGTACATGCTTCGGAACTTGTACATCTTGAATATCTTGCCATTCAATCCCACTCTCTCCTGCTTGAAGAAGATCGGTCCCGGGGACTTGATGTATATGATAGGTCCTATGAATATGGTGAGGATAAGCGTGAATACGCTGCCCACCAGACCACCTATTATATCTGCCGTTCTCTTGAGCAACATCTGCTTTGGTGTTGCGTAGTTCATCATGGTCGTGACCACGGTCTCACCATTTATCTTCTGGATGAGCTGCTTGTCGCCGTGGGTCCTCACGATGGATGATATGCACATGTGAACTGTGATGCCACCCTCGATAAATGCGTCTATCAGCGTGTTCGCATATCCGTATGCTCCACGCACATCCACGTATATCTCGTCCACCCATGCGGTTCTCACATAATCAACTGCACTGTTGTAATCCGCCACCACCGGCACTTCCTGGATCTCCTGACCGATGAGATTGGCATCTATCACCATGACTCCTACTATATCAAACCCGGAGTAGTTCTTCTCCTTGAGGCCTGCCACCACTTCATCTGCTACATGTCTGGTGGTCATGACCAGGAGCTTCTTGCCCTTGCCATGCTCTGCATATTTCTCAAGATGCTTCTTCCACAGGCTCCTCACCGCAAATGTGGCATACACATATATGGCCCACATGAGCAGGATGGTAGTTCTGGAATATATAGATGTATCCTTGAGGACAAACACATACAGAAGGAGCAGTGCAACGATCACGAAACCGTTCTTGAAGCTGGATATGAATTCCTTGAAGTATCCTCTTCTGATGACGCCCTCATATGTATTCAGAAATATCATGGCTACTATATCCGCCAGCTCCGTGATGATAGCCAGCGCGAGATAGTCTCTGTTCGCATACGGATTTACCATGCCGTGTCTGATCTGGAATGCCACAAGAAATGACAATTGAAGTACTATAAGATCCAGCAGCATGAAGTCAAAGTGCTTCAGCCAGCCTTTTGCGCCTTTCTGATACATAATTTTCTCTCCTCATCCTCTGTCGTCAGGGTCATATTTGTGCCCGCATGACCCGGTCTGTTGATTCATACATGAAATGACTCAGCCCGTGTGATTGTCGGCTGAACCTTTTCATCTGTAAACCATGATACGCATTAAATTGCCTGTTATTTATCACCCACACTGGCGGCGCAGAACGTCCTGTGGCATGGACATTCGTTTTGCGCCACCGGCTAGGGCTTGGAACTATTTAACATAGCAGGATGATTATTTAACCTTGTAAATAATTGACTTGCTGTATGCCTTGTAGTTCTTTGTTGCAGCAACCTTAACAGTGATTCTTACCTTTGTGCCCTTCTTGACACCCTTACCAACAGTAATCTTGCCATTCTTAACCTTGACCTTCTTATTGGCTGACTTGTAAGTAACCTTTGCCTTTGCCTTAACACCAGATACAGTGATCTTCTTCTTAGAAGCATTTACCTTAACCTTAACAGACTTCTGAGCAGCCTTGTTAATTGTGTAGTAAATTGTCTTTGTACCCTTGTAGTTGTTGATACCCTTTACGGTAATCTTATACTTGCCAGCGTTCTTAGCCTTAGTTACACCAGTAATCTTGTAATCAGTACCTCTCTTGAGAACTGTGTTACCATACTTAACTGTAACCTTGGTTGTCTGATTCTTAGCATTGTATGTCTTTGCAGCAGCAGTAGCCTTGTAGCTCTGCTGTGCGTTAACTGTGTACTTAACTGTTGTATCGCCTGAATAGTTACCTATTCCCTTGATCTTAACTGTGTATGTACCAGCCTTTGTTGCCTTAAGGCTTCCTGAAACGACTTTGAAATCCTTGTTCAGGGTAAGTGTCTTACCGTTAACAACAATTGTTGTTGTCTGGCTCTTTGCATTGTATGTAAGAGACTTTGCTGTAGCAGACTTAACGTCTACCTTAGCTGGTGATGATGTAGCTGCAAATGCAACTGTTGGCACCATCATTGCGATACATACAACTATAGCCAAAAGCTTCTTTAAATTCTTCACAATAAATTCCTCCTTCCCAAAAAGTTCTATTGTATTGAATATATGATAAAACGCCCTGCACGCCACTATACATGGCGTTATATCCAAAGTGAATTATTTTGACGGGGTACTGTCGCTGGAGGCTGCAGCCTCTTTGCCGTAAGTGCCATAACCATAGCCGTACTGGCTATAGTATTTGCCATACTTGCCGTAGTATTTCTTGTATGCTCTACCCGTTGTCTGGGCTCTGTTGAGTATGACTCCAAGCAGCGTACAACCTACCTGGTCAAGCTGCTGGAATGACTGTTTGATGAGACTTCTTGATGTCTCACCTGCTCTGACTACCAGAGCTGCGCCATCGCACAGTGATGCGATCTGAGCGGCATCCGCCACACTGCCAAGCGGTGGCGAGTCTATAATGACATACCTATATGTCTCTGCCAGCTTGTCAAGAAGCTCTGCAAATCTAGCATCCTCCAGAAGAGCCGATGGGTTCTCCAAAAGGTTCATACAAGGTACGATGTATGCATTTTCTACCTGTGTTTCATAGATGACATCCTCCATCTCGGACTGTCCCGACAGGAAATATCCAAGATCCGGAAGCTTGTCAGCATCCTTTATGTGATGTCTGTCCTTTATGACTGACTTACGAAGATCCACATCCACCAGCACTGCAGGGAATCCTGCCTCGGCGAGCATCTTCCACAGGTTGATCGCCACGCTGCTCTTGCCCTCATTTGGCATGCTGCTGGTTATGAGTATCTTTCTTGTGTTCTTACCACAGAACTTTATGTTGATCCTGAGACGGTTCATCGCCTCCTCCACTGCATATGGGAGTTCCTGAAACTCTATGTTAAGCTTCTTCATGCTCTGACCCTCTCTTTCCTGTTATGTTTCTTTCCAGGCTCTTCATCTGAATCGTCTGTTCTGAACTGGTCGCTCTCAGGTATTGTCGTGAGCGGTACTATTCCGAAATACTTCTCCATGTCGTCTGCTGAGTGGATCGTGTCATCCATCAGGTATCCCACAATGACGATCAGGCAGTAGATGAGTGCTCCAAGCAATGCACCTATGGCGGTGTACTTAAGGTAGCTTGGTCCGACCTTCTGGTCTGCTACCCTTGCAACCTGGGCTATGTTAGGTGCGCTTGTGCTCATGGTATCCGGTAGATACTCTATCGACACGTTTGCCAGTGTATTTGCAATGTCACATGCCTGCTGCTTGTCAGTGCTTGTGACCGTGATCTTCAGGACTCGTGTGTCTGAAGGATTCTCAAGGGTTATCATCTTGGCAAGCCCCTCTGAGTCCATATCAAGGCCGAGCTTTTCGATGACCTGGTCGAGAACCGGATAGCTGAGTATCAGGTCTTCGTAATCCTTGGTCAGGGATGAACCGATGTTCAGATCCTGGAGATTTACTATGGAATCATCTGATGCTGATACCACGTACAGCTTGGCTGTCGACTGGTATGTCGGCTTGATCAGGAAGTATGCAAATGCGTTGAACAGCACCGCACCGATCAGAAAGCACAGTATGATGTATGGGAGCTTCTCCAGAAGCGCCATTCCCATGTCCAGGAGATCGATCTCATTTTCATCATCCTCTGTATTCTTGTATGTGTTCACTGCGGCTATCTGTGTGGTCTCATCCTGCACAGCAGCCATTTTCTTGTTGGAATTCATATATTCCCTCCATCCGTTTTTTGTATCTATATCCCCTGCATCAAATGTGTGATGCTAGTTATATTCCTTGTAGAACAGCTCTACGATCGCCTGCTGAAGGCTGTCCGCATCCGGCTCCACCTCGACAAATCCGAGATCATCTACGGTCTCCGTTCCAGCTATCGACACCGTTCCGGCGTCCTTTTCCTTGAGAACAAGGAGTGCCAGCTTAGAGAACTTCTGTGAGCTGATGTCAGTCACCATGTAATCTCCCAGGGCGTCATATATGGTCAGTGGATATGTGTTATCCTCGCTGCACTTTGCCGCCAGGTTATCCTTGAGTCCTGCCTTGTACACCTCCTGACGCTTCATTCGCTGGGTGTTGGATTCATCTCCCACATCGAATCTGTCATGGATAAAATGTACTGCCTGCTCATCGGTCAGTGTGATGGTCTCTCCCTGCTTCATGGTCTTATCCACCTTGGAGAAATCATCCTCTATGGTAACCGTGACTCCGCCAGCCAGATTGTTGATGGTTCCTATGGCCCCCATATTCACCGCTGCGTATCCGTCTATCTTCTGGCCGCCAAGGAAGTTTGACACCGCCTTGACCACGTTCTCGCAGCTTATCTCCATTCCGTCACCATTCTCATGTGCCAGAGCAAGCTGTGCCGGGCTCGTTGCAACGTAGGTTCCGTCGGGATCCAGTGTATCCTGCTCCACTATGGTATTTCTGTCTATGCTCAGCGTCTTGTATGTTCCATCTGTCAGGTCTCTGACCATCAGCATGACCACATCGCATCGGCCTGCCCCCTCATAATCGGTGACTTTCTGAACCTTGCCCATGTTGTCGATTCCCATAAAAAGATATGTTTCTATATTCTTCTTGGGAACGTATTTGACTCCGTCCACCTCGATCATGCCTTCAACCGCCTGTGTGCCCGATGCATTGTGTGATGCATTTCCTTTTGTCGGTCTGAGTGCTATCGCCAGTGCAATGCATACGACCAGTATGGCTGCGATCACAAGTCCAAGCTTCTTGTATATTCTCTTTTTTTCTGATAGTGTTCTGTTCCTGTATGACATATGTATCACCTCGTTGGAATGTAATGTGCTATCTCAGAACGTTCAGCATAAGCAGGTCTGTTCCCGCTGTAGGCCACTTCTTCTCGCACACAATAAGACCACACAGTATTATGAACAGCACAATACTGATGATTATCGCTGTCTTCTTAGACATGTTGTTGTCCTCCATCTATCTGTTTATCTTTTACATGTTTCGTTGTTATTGCTGATTATGGGTGTATCTGATGTTCTTTCAGGAGCTTTGTTCCGTAGCTGTCCATGTTCTCCAGGAATTCATGTCCCAGCTTCTTCTCCAGCACCTCGCGGCCCAGCCACAAGTTCGGCACCCTGTGATGCATACCATGGCAGTCGCTTCCTATGATGTGTGCCTGTCCTTTCTTGAACATCTTGAGCATTTTGCCCTTCTGTCTGAAATCCAGAAGTGTCTCCGCATTCACCTGCACCGTAACTGGCAGTTCAAGGATCTGTCTCACATATGGCTTGTTGCCTGGTATTTGTAAGAATCGCTCTATATGAGCTAGTATGATATGGAAATGTCTCTTCTCAATTAAGTCTCGTACTTCCTGCACTACCGAATCACTCCATGTCACAAACGGCATCTCCAGCAACATGATATCAGTTCCTTCTACTTTTAGTGCGTCCGTTTTCTCCGCTCTGCTTATTCCTGCAAAGAACGCGACCTCTGCCCCCATTATAATCTGCGGTATGTCCATATTCTCAGCCATGACTTTATCATATGCTTTCTGTCTTGAATCAATGAACCTCTCCACAGTATTTGAATCAGCATAAAAGTGCGGCGTTGCTATCATAGTATCCACGCCGTGCTCTTTGCACATCCAAAGCATGCCTATAGATGTCTCGACATTCCTGCTGCCGTCGTCTATACCCGGCAGTATATGTGAATGAAAATCTATAACACCCATGTTTTCCTCCTGTTTTCTTTATAAAAAACTATAAATATTTATATAGGAAAATTCTTTATCCATGCTCACACCCTAATTTAACAGTTTCTTCACAATTTTTCAATTCCATTTGCGATTTAAAATCGACAAAAATCCTCGTTGATTTTTCGCTTAACTATACAATTTGTATAAACCACTTTATTTTCTTAATCCAATTTCTTCCATAATAAAAAAGCGGGATATGATATTTCATATCCCGCCGTGTCAATCTCTTCTTTATTCTATTATACATACATCTCCGAGCCGTTGCCCAGGCAGTATATTCCAAGCTGTCCGCCCTTGCCGCACCCGCAGTCGATGGCAACGTTGTTGTTCTTCTTAACGATCTTGCCCTCACCGCCGAGCTCTGTGGTTGGCACATGTCCAACGACGAGTGTTCTGTTCTTGTAATATGTCTTGTCCAGATCTGCTGGCTCTGTGATGAAGTCCTCTGTGTCGTACTCATCCAGTTCCTTCTTCGGATCGAAGTTTCTTATTCCGGCGTGAACCAGCACAAATTTCTTTCTCGCCATCATCACTTCGAGGAACGCTTCCTCAGAAATCTCATCTATATACTCTATGACATCCTCACGCTCTTCATCGTCAAGCTGCAGGAACTCCTCCACCGCACCTGAGAGCTCTTCTCCAAGCATGGATGTTATCTTGTCTACCAGCATCTGTGGTGGCACCTCACCTGTGGACTGGATATGGTCATTCAGTGCCTTGAGTGCCTGTGTGATCTTGTACTCGTTCTCACCGACAACTGCGATGACATTATCTCTGCTCATCATATCCTGAAGTATCTTCATGGATCCGCCGCCTGCTCCGATTATATTGCCAAGGACATACAGGACATCCTCGCCCTCAAGGGTGCTGATGACAGCCTCCTCGTTCATGATGTCCTCTTCCTTTATATCGTCAAGGTTCTGAAACTTGAGTTTCTTGAGTGCTCTCTTGTATGCCTCATAATCCCCGTTAATTCCTGAAATAGCATAAAACATGTCTATCATCCTCCTAAGTCTTTTCCTTCTGCCGACTGTGAGCCTGTCCGTTCACATCCTGACTATTATAACATATTTTCCATATCCTGTAGATATGTATGCGTATTTTTTGAGGGATGTTTTTCGACGTTTTACAAGCGCCTGCCAAGCTCCCAGAATGCCACGGCACTGGCTGCAGCCACATTCAGGCTGTCCACTCCGTGATACATTGGTATCTTCACTGTGTAGTCGCTGGAATCTATTGTCTCTGTCTTGAGGCCTTCTCCCTCGGTTCCCAGTATTACTGCAAGTCTGTCGATCTGCTTCAGCTCCGGGTCGTGTATGTCTATCGTGTCATTTCTTAGCGCCATGGATGCCGTCCTGAAGCCCATACTGTGAAGTTGTTCCATCCCAAACTCCGGCCATATGCCATGATCTGCTTTATTGTGTGCAAGACCCAGGGTGTCAAATGTAATATATGTCCACGGTATCTGGAACACCGTTCCCATGCTGACCCTTGCCGCCCTCCTGTAGAACGGGTCACTGCAGCCCGGCGTGAGCAGTACAGCATCCATCCCGAGTGCCGCCGCACTTCTAAATATCGCTCCCACATTTGTCGGGTTCATCACTTCCTCAAGCACCGCTATTCTGGCGGCATGTTCACACACGCTCTCAACAGACGGCAGCTCTGCCCTCCTCATGGCGCACAGCATCCCCCTTGTCAGGGCAAATCCCGTGAGCTTCGTGAGGACATCAAATGGTGCTGTGTATATCGGTATATCTCCGCACCGCTTTATTATATCCGCGCACTGTCCTTCCACGTGCCTGTCTTCCAATAGAATGGACACTGGCTCGTAACCCGCATCCAGTGCCCTCTCTATGACCTTTGGACTCTCAGCTATGAACAGCCCGGAAGCCGGTTCATATATGTGCGCCAGTTGATTCTCTGACATGCGCGCATATATATCAAGCTCGGGTGCCGAAAGGTCGGTTATATTTATTATTCTCATATCTGTACCTTATCCAGTGCATTTTCAAGATCTGCTATTATGTCTTTTACATTCTCAATGCCCACCGACAGTCTCACAAGATCAGGACTTACTCCTGCCGCCAGAAGCTCCTCGTCATTCATCTGTCTGTGTGTAGCTGATGCAGGATGAAGAACGCATGTATGTGCATCCGCCACATGTGTTGCTATCATCGCAACCTTGAGTTCCTTCATGAAGGCCTCCGCAGCAGCTCTTCCTCCCTTGACGCCAAATGACACAACTCCACATGTGCCGTCCGGCATATACTTCTTAGCACGCTCGTAATACTTGCTGCTCTCAAGTCCAGGATAATTTACCCAGGCTATCTTATCGTGTGCCTCGAGGAACTTCGCAACCGCCAGTGCGTTCTCACAGTGACGTGGCATACGCACGTGAAGCGACTCCAGTCCAAGATTGAGCATGTACGAATTCATAGGTGCAGGTATCGGGCCGAGATCTCTCATAAGCTGTGCCACGATCTTGTTGATATATGCGCCGCCCTGGCCGAACTTCTCTGCGTATACCACTCCGTGATATGACTCATCAGGTGTGGTGAGTCCTGGGAACTTGTCTGCGTGTGCCATCCAGTCGAATTTGCCTGAATCCACGATCGCCCCACCCACGGTTGCATCATGTCCGTCCATGTACTTCGTGGTGGAGTGTGTGACTATGTCTGCGCCCCACTCTATAGGTCTGCAGTTGATCGGTGTGGCAAATGTGTTGTCCACGATGAGTGGTACTCCGTGTGCATGTGCCGCATTTGCAAATCTCTCTATATCGAATACTATGAGTGCCGGATTGGCTATGGTCTCGCCAAACACGGCCTTGGTGTTTGGTCTGAACGCTGCCTCAAGTTCCTCGTCCGAGCAGTCAGGATCCACAAATGTGAATTCCACACCCATTCTCTTCATGGTCACAGCAAAAAGGTTGAAGCTTCCTCCGTATATGGTGGATGATGCCACAACGTGATCTCCCACTCCGGCAATGTTGAATACCGAGAAGAATGTTGCTGCCTGTCCTGACGATGTGAGCACTGCTGCCGATCCCCCCTCCAGGGCACATATCTTGGCTGCCACATAGTCATTTGTCGGATTTGCAAGTCTGGTGTAGAAATAGCCGCTCTCCTCAAGGTCAAACAGCTTACCCATATCCTCGCTCGTGTCGTACTTGAACGTTGTGCTCTGTACGATCGGTATCATTCTTGACTCCCCATTCTTAGGCTGGTATCCAGCCTGTATACACATAGTCTCTCTTTCCATTATTCCTTTATACTCCTTTGAATTAATATCGCTCTACTACCTTGCGCTCTATATTCTCATTGTTCAGAACGAACATGTATCTTCCATTCACCAGACGTATGTCCTGCTCTGCCGCGGATATATCTATGTTCAGTGAATTCCTGACAACCACATTCAGATCTGCATTATTGCTGGACAGCATGCCTGTGCCGTCTCTGCTTCCAAGTGCGAAGCACGCCTCGCCCTGAACCGCCAGCCTTGAGTTGGCGTCCGTCATGCGTATGTCTGCTATTCCATGGTCAGATCCCATGGCTATACACGAATTGCCCTTAAGGTTCATGTCCACATGTGCTCTGCTTATATCTACGCTGCATCCATCTCCGTCCAGGGTTCCGACCGCCACGTATCTGTTGCCCGATCCTCTGAGCGATATGGATGTGTTCTTTATCGCGATATCTGCATGCTGGCTCACCGAGCCGATGGCGACTCCATTTGCAGCCTCATAGGTTATGTCTATGTCCGCCTGCAGGAGATTCAGATTCACCGGGGTGCTTATGCTTCCAATAGCAACTCCGTTCTCGCCGTTGATATACAGGTCGTATCGTCCCTTCTCTATACGTATATCTCCTCCGAGTCCGGCGCCTATTGCCACTCCGTTCACACCGTTTGTTTCTATATTAATGGCGCCCTCCTGCTTGAACTTCATGACTCCATGCTTTGAATTAATGTCATTGCCTATTCCGTAATAGCTGTTACCGTTGACGCGGATCATTATATCCCCATCTCCGATAAATGTCACTCTGGACGACTCCGGTATCTTTATTCCGCCATTCCTACAGAAATTCTTACCCTCAAGCATGATGTGCAGATCCGTATTCTCACCGCAGTCTATACAAGGCTTGTCACGGTCGCCCGAGAAGCTTACATTCTGCAGCACTATGGTTCCGGTGAAACCATCCTTTATCTTGAGTGTCATATCTGACTTGAAGCCCTGTGCGCCGACTATGCGAACATTGTTGTCGCCACCGGCTCTCTGTGCCACAACTATCTTCCTGATTCCCCGGGATGTGAGCTTCAGAAGTGATGCACTTCTCTCATGCTCCATGACAAATATGCTGCTGTTCTCAGCCACCTCTTCCTGTTGGTTGTACTGAACTATCTCATTCACAACCTGTGGGGATATGAGCTGTACCACCTCCGCGTTCGGATGGGCGGTATAGTATCCCTGAATGAGATCCGCACCGAGCTGGATGACGGTCTTCATCTCCTTCGTGGTCTCAACGCCCTCTGCCAGCGCCTTGATGTCGTTGGTCGAGGTGAATTCTATTATATCCTTGACGAAATGCTGTCTGTGTGGGTCTGCATCGATCCCTGTCAGAAGCATTCTGTCTATCTTCACATACTCAGGCATATACCTGAGAAGATTGTTTACATTTGAATAGCCTGAGCCGTAGTCGTCTATGGCGATCTCCATGCCATTTCCTCTGAGGAATGCCTTGAGATCATTCAGTTCCGCATCCGACAGCTCTGCTCCCTCGGTAAATTCTATGACGATGCCTGCACACTGGAGCGTCTTCACCTTTGAAATGAATTCATTTCTGTCCTGTGCGTTGAGCATATGCCCCGGCATGCTGTTGATAAATACCTTCTTGCCCCTGAACATCTCAGGATTCGATGCCACGATCTCCACGATGTTGAACAGTGTGAGTTTTTCCACATCGTACAGTCTGTTCAGTCTCTCTGCACTCTCCAGAAGCTCAGGGGGTGACATTCTCATAGGAACCAGTATCCTCATAAGTGCCTCGTATGCAAATATGCTTCCGTCACGGGCACTTACTATAGGCTGGAAATGATATGTAAGCATGTTGTTGTCCAGTATCATAGCTACTATCTCATCTCTCTCCAGATCCCTGTTCGTTATCGTCGCTTTGTTGCGTCCCTTGGCATTGTTCTGTTCTTTTATGCGGTTCTTCTGGTTGACCGCATCGTTGATGAGGGTCTCCAGCTCGGCAGATGACTTGACCAGAGCCTTCTTACATCCGTAATATATACCGAGCTCGTAATCGTCCTTTCCGCCACTGTTTGCCGCCTCAAGCTTCTTCTTGAGTTCCTCGGCTATATATTCTCCCCTTGAGATATCGCCACTCTTTGCCACTGTGGCTATGACGAACTCGTCATTTCCCATCCTCATGGATATCTCGTATGGGGTAAGTATCTCATTTATCGACTGGGCAACATAGCTCAGGACTCTGTCACCCTCTGTTCTTCCGTAATTGCTGTTTATCTGGCGTGTATTCTTCAGATCCACCGCCAACACAAGTATCTCGGACTTCTCTTCAGCGGCCTGGACTATCATGTCATTTGCCCTGCCCATGAAGCCTCTGAAGTTGTACATTCCGGTGAGACCATCTCTTATCTGATCCGCCTCAAGCTTGTTTAGAAGTACATTGAGTCCCTGATGTCTTGCAAATGACTCCATGTCCCTGGCAACCGTCTTGATCCAGGATCTGTATACATCTTCGTACACCCTCGGCTCTGCACCGTAGTTCACCACTGCATAGCCAAAGCTTCTGTCCTGGAAGAACAATGGTGTAAATATGAACGCTGTAGGATAATCCCTGTCCTCGTACAGCTCCGGCAACAGCTTCGCAGACTCGAATACGTCGTCGTAGCGTATGTGTCTCTCTTCTTTTTCATCCGGGCCACACTTTATCAGTCTGTATACATGATCTGTGTAACCGTGGCGAAGTGCCTCATCGCCGGTCATGACCTCCGGATTTCTCCAGTAGTCGTTCAGGCACAGATGGAAGCTCTCAAATGGTCTTATCTGGTACACGTATTCCGACACGGTGTCGAAGAATGACTCCACGCTCGTCTGCGCCACAAGGTCATCCGCCATGTTGTTGAAGCAAGAGTAGAAGCCGGTCTCTGAGAGGTCTGTCTCCCATTTGTCTCTTCTGATCCTGACTGTCTCTCGTTCCCAGCCCTCACAGCCACAGGTTCCACCTATGTACAGCTCCACGTTGGACTTGAATTCCGGTACGTCATGTCCGTTAAGCTTTGCATCTATATATTTCATACAGTAGTGCCCGCAGTCATCCGCCGGTATGTCCGCAGATGTGATCGGAACAGGACTGTTTCTTCCGTCTTCTATGGAGTCATAGCCCACCACGGCTATGTCCTCGGGAACTCTTATTCCATATCTGTCAAATGCGGTGCACACTCCGATGGCCATACAGTCATTTGCACATACGATGGCATCCGGCAGATGCTCCTTATCCTTCACAAGCTCGTCCACCATGTAGTCGCCGCTGTCGTACCAGTATGTTCCATAATATATCATGTCGTCCGTAACCGGCAGGTTGTGCGCCTTCATGCTGTCTATGTAACCGGCGAGTCGCTGCTTGGAGTGTATGTGCTCTTTGAGTCCGCCCAGGAAATATATATTCTTGTGTCCGTGAACCTCTATAAGGTGATCCACGAGTTTTACTATAGGGGTATAATGATCCATCATGACCGTTGGGAATATGTTATTCTCTTTGTCGACTACCACTACCACACCATTTGCAAATTCTGACTGCAGGCGCTTCTCCAGCTTTTCTACGACTCCCGGAGTCTGTATGGTGTCCTGACACAATACCACAGCATCAAAAAGGTTAAAATTAATAAGGTTGTAGATGTTTGAATCGCCAACCTCCCTGTCTGTTGAATCCTGGTACTTCAAAAACATGGAAAATATGCAGACATCGTAATTCATATCATATGCCTGCTTCAGAAATCCCTGCATGAAGCGATTCTGTGTACTCTCTTCAACCTGTGCTGTTATAACGCATATTCTCTTCCTGTTGCTCATCTGATCATCCCCAACTGCATTTTCAAAACATTCTTTATGCAATTATATCATGTTTGCAGGCTAAAAAAACCTTATTTATGCAATTTGACAAATGCCATAGTTTCTGTCTACATTTTTAGTCTATTTTTCACCTCAAGCGCCATCTGCTCGTCTGCTATGTCCAGGGCATCCGGAATCCTTGTATCATCCGGCAGCATTCCCAGAAGTCCTGCCACTATGGCCTTTCTGGTACCATGCCCTTTGCCGGTCGTCAGAAATAACCCATACAGGCACATCTTAACTACCTTATTTCAATTATAGACCACGAGTGCGGTTATTTGGAATTTATTATCTTAGTTTTTTGACTCGGATATACTGTCTTTTTTCTTTTTCTGCCCGAAAAAGCAGGAAAATTTTTTCGCAAACCCGCTTACTCTTCCTTGAGCACATAGAGTCTGGAATCATAGTCTCCGCAAGGCATATCCTCTCCGACTATCTCTCCCGCCGATGTGTCGCTAGTGATGAGTCCGAGGTTCATCAGCTCATCGCCATAGCATGATGGGCCTGCGATGACATTGACTGCAGAATCCTCTCCTTTGTCTCCTGACACTTTCTCATATATCAGCTTTCCATCCGGTGTCTTGCTCACTGTGAGCGCCTGTCCCCCGAACACATTGCAGCTATATATCGCATCAGGATCAAGGCCGTGGAGCTTCATTCTGGTGAAGCATTTGTTCGGTGTGTAGAGTGTTCTGAACCACGCAACGATGGCGGTCTTCTTATCGTCTGATACGACCATCCAGCCGCACTCCTCATCGTCAAATGGACTTGCAAGCCTGTAGAATGTTCCGTACTGGATCACCTCACGGTATGCCTTCATGAACTTGACCTGCTTCTTGACCTCCTCTATCTCCTCGGCTGTGAGCTTGTTCAGATCCAGCTCATATCCAAATGTTCCAAAATATGCAGCATTTGCACGGGTCTTAAGCGGAGTCTCACGTCTTGTCTGATGATTTGGCACAACCGAAACGTGGCTTCCCATACTGCTGATCGGGTAACACATGGATGTTCCATACTGGATCTTGACTCTCTCTATGGCATCCGTGTCATCACTTGTCCAGCCCTGTGGCGCATAGTAGAGAATGCCCGGATCAAAACGTCCGCCGCCGCTGGCACATGATTCAAAGAGTACATGTGGAAATGTGCTTGTGAGTCTCTCATACAAATCGTACACACCAAGTATGTATCTGTGGAACACCTCGCCCTGTCTATCAGCCGGAAGAGCCGCACTATAGCACTCGGTGATACTTCTGTTCATATCCCACTTCACATATGACACCTTTGCCGTGCTCAGTATCTTTGCCATCATCTCATATATTCTGTCAACGACCTCTTTCCTGGAAAAATCCAGAACGTACTGGAATCTTCCGTGTGAGTCATGTCTGCCCGGAACTGAAAGTATCCAGTCTGGGTGCTCTCTGTAGAGGTCTGAATCTTTATTTGTCATCTCAGGTTCGAACCAGAGTCCGAACTTCAAGCCTACCTTCTCTATATCATCTGCTATTCCTGTGATTCCCTCTGGGAGTCTGTCAGGATTTGCCACCCAGTCTCCAAGACCTGCATGGTCTGTAGTTCTTGCTCCAAACCAGCCATCGTCAAGGACGAACAGCTCAACTCCACATTCCTTTGCCTTCTGGGCGATGGCTATGAGCTTCTCTCTGGTGAAATCAAAATATGTAGCCTCCCAGTTGTTGATGAGGATCGGCCTCGGCTTATCTCTCCACTCGCCTCTTGCAAGTCTCTTCTGATACAGCTTGTGGAAGGTCTGGCTCATCTTGTTGAGTCCCTGATCTGAGTATACGATGACTGCCTCAGGAGTCTGGAAATGCTCACCTGCATCGAGCTTCCAGTCAAATGTATCCGGATTTATTCCGGCAAGAATGCGGGCTGTATTTCTCGTGTCAACCTCTGCCTGTATCTTAAAATTGCCGCTGTATACAAGGCTTATTCCAATCGCCTCTCCCTGGTTCTCGTCCGTTGTCTCTCTCTTCAATGCGATGAACGGATTGTGCTCATGGGATGAATGGCCACGATTACTGCCTATCGACTGTACGCCCTGCTCGAGATCCCTTGTTATTATGTTGCGCTCCCTTGCCCATGCGCCTGAGAGCTGCATCCACTGATAATCAGGATCAGGGAGATCCAGGCACATACTGTAAGCAGTGGTGAGATGTACCGCCTCTGTGCCTTCATTTACATACTCCACACTCTTTGCTATGACTGGTCTGTCGCTCCATATCGTATAGAGCATTCTCGCCTTTATGCCTGTGAGTGAATCCTTCAATGTGACGATCAATGTCGCTGCCTCGTCATCATTCTCCGTGTATGTTGCCGGCAATGCCTCAAGCTTTGGCTTGCCCTCATTTACCTCATGTGATACATATACAAAATCTGATATTCTGCTGCCATTTGACTGAAGTACCTCAACCATCGGTGCTCTGTAGTCTGTGGTTCCGTACACAGGAAGCTCCTGCTTCACTGACTCAAGTGAGAACAGTCTGTCATCGTCATATACATACTGAAACATAGGTCTCTGGACAAGCTCCAACAGATGTGAGAAATCCTCTCTGTCCCTTATCGCCTTACCATAGTACAGATTTCCCAGATGTCCATTGGGGAGCACTGTCATGATGTAGCTTATCTCGCCATTTGTAAGGTGAAATGTCTTTGTTTCTTCGTGAAAAATAATACCCATAAGTGTGACTCCTTTTCTCCATTTATTTGTCTGAGCAGACAACCTCCGTTACGCCTGTGCACTGCGCACCCTCTGCTCTAAAATCTCATGTCTGACTGTTTTTAATACAGTTATTTTAATATCTGGGAATTAGATTTTATATGGAAAAAAGTTGACCAAATATGGTACCGATAATGGTTAAGTTGGGTGATTATTCTGAACTGTGAATACGCTCTGAACATTAAGACATATCTTGCATTTAATGATCCATTCACTTTGTCTATAGATTTGAGCAAAGTATCCCAAAAGTATACAGACAATGAAAAAAGCCTGAATACTGATACCAGACCAACTGTAATTTTCAATCAGTCTCCACCAATATTCAGGCTTTTTTTGCCAGCTCCGGCCTACACCGCGTACACCACAGTCTCATAAGGTCTGAGCGTACCATCGTAATCCGCATAATTACCCATAAGCACATCCGCAGTCTCAGGAATTGCATAGCCCACATCCTCACCGGTCATGTTGACAACAACATATACCGATCTGTCTGTGCTTTCTGCATTTGCTCCCGTTCCACATGCACACTCAATCTGAACCGGCTTGCGCCTGTACACTATGATTCCTGCATTATCCGTCTCCACATCCTCCAGGTCTCCGTAGATGAGAGTCTGTGTGTACTCCGAGTGATTTCTGAGCTGTATCATCGCCTTATAAAAGTTAAGCACAGAATCCTTATCAGCACTCTCAAGCTCCACTGTCTGGAGGTCACACTGATTGTTGCATGCCAGCCATGGCTCATGTGCTGAGAATCCGAAGTTCTTATCGCTGTTCCACTGCATCGGAAGTCTTGACTGATCTCGACTTCTGATATTTACGGATTCCATCGCCTCTGCCTCACTGTGTCCGGCTTCAAGGCATCTCGCATACTGTCCCTTGGAATTGATATCGTCCAGCTCATCTATGTTATCAAAATGAGTGTTTATCATGCCAAGTTCCTGTCCCTGATATACAAACGGCGTACCCTTCAGGAAGAAGAACAACGCACCCAGCGCCTTTGCCATCTGTGTTCTGTATTCAGGAATATCACCGGCTGGGAAGTACTTGCCTATACTTCTAGGCTGATCGTGGTTTTCCAGGTAGTTTGCTGCCCATCCGATCTTTTTCACAAGTCTCTGATTGGTGAACAGCTTGTCCTTGAATTCCTCTATCGTCCAGTCTCTCTGGTGCAGCCAGAGATCGCCCGGATTGATATCTATATCTGTGTAACTAAAGTCAAATATCATGGAGAAATGTCCATCTCTCCCAATGTATCTGTCCAAATCCTCATTTGGAACTCCAGGAGTCTCTGCGACAGTCACAAAGTCTCCTCTGCCATATGTGTTGATTTTTAACTCGTGAAGAAACTCATCTATTCCCGGCCTGTTGAGACAGCATTTTCCAACATCGCATCTGCCGTCCTCGCCGTCTGACGGCATAGGCGGGAATGAGAGGTCTTTCTTGATAAATGTGATGGCATCCATTCGGAATCCTGAAACTCCCTTGTCAAGCCACCAATTCATCATGTCGTAGAGCTCTTGTCTCATCTCCTCACATTCCCAGTTGAGATCCGGCTGTTCCTTCGCAAATGAATGGAAATACCAGCTGCCATCCTCAATCTGTGTCCATGTGCTTCCACCGAAGTTGGATCTGAGATCTGCAAGTCCATCTATGTTGTCCTTAAATATATAGTAATTTCTGTATTTGCTGTGTCTGTCCCGGCACGCCTCCTGAAACCATCTGTGCTGGTCTGATGTGTGATTAATGACCATGTCCATGATGATCTTGATGCCATTTTCATTTGCGCATCTTATAAGTTCATCCGCATCCTCTATGGTTCCAAACTCAGGATTCACATCGTAGTAATCCGATATGTCATATCCATTGTCCTTCATAGGCGACTTGAAGAATGGACATATCCACACAGCGGTCACGCCAAGATTTTTGAGGTACGGCAATTTCTCAGTTATTCCCTTCAGATCTCCTATTCCATCTCCGTTGCTGTCATAGAAGCTTCTAGGGTATATCTGGTAAAATACCGCCTCTTTCCACCATTTTCTGTCCATATTTTATGTTTATCCTTTCACAGCTCCGGCTGAAATTCCCTCGATGATATTCTTCTGAAGTATGATGAATATGATCACGATAGGGATGATGCAGAGAAGTACCGCAGGGAAGATTAGCTCCCATGGATTTCCATACTGTCCTGACAGACTCTTTGCATAATATAAGCTCAGCGTGAGCGTCTTTTTGTCGTTATTTCCTATTACGAGGAATGGAAGAAGGTAATCGTTCCATATCCACACTGCATTTGTGATGACAACTGTCATGGTCGTAGGCTTTAAGAGGGGCATGACCACATATCTGTATATCTGGAATATATTTGCTCCATCGAGCATAGCTGCCTCCTCAAGTGACAGCGGGATACTCTTGATGAATCCTCTGTACAGCAGAACCGACATACTGATTCCAAAGCCTCCGTACATGAGGATCAGCCCCGGTGTGTTTTTGAGTCCCAGCTTGTCCATCAGCGATACCAATGGGTACATAACTGACTGGAAAGGTATGAGCATGGCTGCTGTGTATGCGATGAAGAGTATATTTGCCACCTTGGAATCTGTTCTGGCAATTGCCCATGCGGCAAATGAAGATATGACCACGATAAGTGCCACTGCCGCAACTGTTATGAGTACTGTCTGAAGCAGGCTGCTGCCGAGATTTATCTGCTCAGCTGCATTCTTCAGATAGTCCAGATTCCATGATTTCGGGAGAGCTATTGGAGATGCTACTATCTCCTGCTGTCCCTTGAATGAGTTGACGATCAGGAACCATATCGGGAATATGGTCACGATTGCCAATACAGCGAGTATAACCACTATGAGTGCTCTTTTGATCTTGCCTTTTACTCCCATTATGATTCAATCTCCTTTCTCTTAGTGATCATTACCTGAGCTATAGATATAACTGCAATGATAACGAAGAATATAACTGCCTGTGCCTGCGCCTCTCCGTATGCCGGAGGAGAGCTCTCTCTTACTGTTTTCAGTATCATGTAGGATATCATGGTCGTTCCGAAATTGCCCTCTGTCAGTGAAACATTGAGGTCAAGCATCTTGAAGCTGTTTGCCAGTGACATGAAGAGCACTATCGTAAATGAAGGCATGAGAAGCGGAAGTGTGATCTTCCTGAAGCTTGTCCAGCCCGTAGCCCCATCTATTCTGGCAGCCTCATAAATATCCTCTGAAATATTGTTGAGTCCGTTGAGGTAGATTATCAGGTAATAACCTGCAACCTGCCATACACCAACGATCGCATATGCCAGAAGTGCTTTCCACTGATTCTGAAGCATGTTGTTGAGCACCTCTACGTGTACCACACCGTCTGTTCCGAACAGCGTCTGTGAAAATACATTTTCAAATATGAAACGCCATACATAACCCATTGCGAGCATTCCAAGTACATATGGAAGGAACAGTACCGTTCTGAAAAGTCCCTTGCCCTTGGTAAGCTTCTTGATCATGAGTGCCAGAAGAAGACTGACAACATTCTGTGCTATTACTGCGAGTACAGCATATATGGCCGTGTATCCAAGTGACTGAAGGAAATCCTTCGACTTGAATATGCTTGTATAATTCTTAAGTCCCACCAGTGCATTCCACCAGTGCTCCCCACCTACGAAGTAGGAACCTCTCCACTCGGTGAAGGAATAGATCACACCCTCTATAAAAGGAACTATGATAACCAGCAGAAACAACACTATAGAAGGCAGAACCATAAACCAGAATTTTCTCTTGTAAAATCTTTTCATAGTTTTTCCTTTCCTACATTGAACACCAGCCATACAAAATTTGCCTTCGGCAAATGGCTGGCGCTACATGTCAGGTTTTCATAGAAAACCTGACACATCCCATTTAGCACCGATTACTCTTTGATGCTGTCCTTCCACTTTGTCAGTGCATCTTCCACACCTGTTCTTATAGTGTTCTCATCCCACTGATCAGGATTTGTAAACAACTGCTCCTGAATAGTTGCACCGATGGTGTTGAGTCCCCATGACTCAGGGAAAGCATCGAAGTCATTGCCCATCACAAGGTCATTGCTCATATAGTATACAAGTGAATTGCTGAGCGGATTCTCAAGCTTCTCGCTCTCGTCTGCGTTGAATGGGACAAATGCGAATTTGTTTGTGATGTAATCTTTTCCTGTATCTGATGTGTAGAGCCATACAAGGAAGTCCTCAGCGGCTTTCTGCTCCTCTTCTGAATCCTTCTTGTTGATAACGTAATACTGTGAAACGAACTCAGGGATTGAGCTGTTCATCTTGTCAACTGTAACGCCCTCAGCTGAGATGTCACTCTGCTCAAGGTTGACCTTCATTGGGAGCATCGTAAGTCTTGATGCCTTGTCTGCATCCACGCCTGCGATGGTTCCGTATACCCAGTTACCCTGCTTGATGAACATTGCCTTACCCTCGGCAAATGTCTGAACTGCCTGATCATATCCTGTCACTGTTGAGTTAATGTACTCTGATCCACGCTCTACCTTGCCGCTTGGTCCTGCTGTGTAGCTTGAAAGCATATCAAGCTCCTGAACCATCTTTACAAGTGGCTCCTCAAGCTTATCAACATCTTCCTTTGTAGCTGCTGCCGTTGCATTGTAATTAGAGAACACTGCATTCAGTGCGTAGTTTGTATAGTGGTTTGCATATGTCCACTTCTCAGCACCTGCGATTGCAAATACTCCGTTCATGTTCTCTGTTGTAGCTGTCTTGTCCTTTGCCGTGGTGTATGCATTGCCTGAAAGTGTAACCTTCTCACCACCCTTGCCGTTTATGTAATCATCGATTGCCTTGATCATGCCTGTGAACTCTTCATAATTGGCACTTCTGTAATCAGCGACAAATGCGTCTGCGCTGTCAAGTCCAAATACATCACATATCATCTGCGTATCTGCGATAAGTCCGTAACCCTCTACGTTGTAAGGGATTCCGCAGCTTGCTCCGCTCTCATCTGCGAGCTGCATGCTCTCTGGAATTGAATCGTAGATTGACTTTAACTCCTCATTCTTTACTGATGTTGATGGAAGTACAAATCCGCCCTCGTTCCACTCTGTGAACTGTGCCTGATTTATCGCGTACAGTGTAGGATAGTTCTTGGAATTCATCTCAGATCTGAGTGTCTCCATGGTCTCCTGTGTACCACATGTGTAAACCTTAACCTTAACTCCTGTCTCTGTCTCATAATCCTTGCACAGATCCTGGATGCTGTCTGCAATCTCAGACTTTGTGTTGTAAATATACAGATCGTAATCCTTCTTTGCTGAACCACATCCTGTCATGGATGCAAGTCCCAGCATCATAGCTGCTGAAAGTGCACATGCTACTAATTTCTTTGCTCTCATAACCTTTTCTCCTTTTCTTGCTTTGAATTTTCCCTCTTGTTAATTCTCGCTATCATTCATATTGTTCCGATAAAACACATTTCATAAGCGCTTAAATGAAACATGTTTCATTTGCATTAAGATTATCATATGAAACATGTTTCGTCAATAGGGGATTTATAGATTTTTGTATTTTGTGCTCTTAGTAAGTTTTTTATGTTTTGTACCCGCATAAAAAAGAAGTTCATGATTTTTGAGTGGCACCTCATTTTCTCTTCATGAACTTCTTTTCGTAATCATACTATAAAGTTGTATCGCCTTTTTCTACGCTCACCGGAAGTAGTATAAGATTTCCGTCTATATGTGTGTTTCTCTCTTTTGCGCTGTCGATCTGATCTGCGGTTGCACTTTCACCCTGTCCTTCGGCATCATCTTCCTCCTCCGGTCCGTCGATCATCTCCATAAGCTGGCGTACTGCCTCCTGGGCGATCTCCTTGTACGGCTGATGTATCGATGTGAGCCTTGTCGTGCTGGCGTTGGTTATGTACGTTCCGTCGTATGCCACGATCGCCAGGTCATCAGGAATCTTTTTGCCTATGGCAAGTGCCGCCTTAAGGAATGCTATCGCCGGCATGTCTGCGGCAAATATTCCGTCCACGTCAGGATACTCCTCCAGTATGCATTTTGCCATCTCAAAATATCCATGAAAATCAAAGTCGTTCCACTGTATTGGAACTCGTCTGGATTTTATCCCATTCTCGGCAAGGACTCTATCTAGTTCCTCATGGCACTCAAATGACATGATATTCTTATCTACCTTGATTCCTGATATGTGGATGACATATTTGCATCCACTGTTTATAAATTCCTGGGCAGCAAGCTGTCCGCCCATCTTGTGATCCGACACTACGACAGGAAATTTGCTGCCAACCTTATAATCCAGCATGACCATCGGCTTATCTATCTTCTGGTATTCCTTCGCCGTACATGCCGACGTTCCGCATATGATCCCATCCACGATGTTGGACTTTAACAGCTTGAAACACTCCTTCTCCCTCTGCTTGTCATCGGATGTTGAAAAAAGCATAAACTTGTATTTCTTCTCATAAAGTATCTTTTCTATCTCCGATGCCAGTGATGAGAACCATGGGTGCTGGATATTTGGAACCAACATCGCAATGGAGTTTGATCTGCCCTTGAACATGCCTCGCGCAAGCTCATTTGGAACATAATCCAGTTTCTTCATCGCATCTTCTATCTTCTTCTGAGTCTCAGGTTCAACATTTGCCGTGCCGTTGATAAGTCTCGACACCGTGCAGATGGCGACCCCCGCCTCCTTCGCAACGTCTCTTATACTTGCCATATATAAATATACTCTCCTTATGAATTTCAGACTGTAGTCCATGAAACTTGTTTCATAAGAAGAGTATACCATAATACTTTCCGTAATGTAAATTGTGTAATATGACGATAATCAGCTCAAAAGCTCCTCTATCATAGCTCCGTCAAATGTCACGCTCTGAACGTGATTTACCTCGATCTGGTAAAGCGCATGTGCAACTATGTGCTCTGCAGCCTGCTCTATATCTCTGATTCCGGTCACGCCGTCGCACTTCTTGATGACAGCATCCACGCCGTCTGGAAGGATGATGCACTCGCTCTTGTCAAGTCCGATGCGCTTGAGCACCTTCGGCAGAACAAATTTGTTGAATATCTCCTTCTTCTCATCCGGGGTGTAATCCGGTATGTCTATAACAGCAAATCTCGACATGATCGGCTTGCTGATGTTCTCCTTGTCATTTGCCGTCGCTATAGGATACACGCCATTTGTCGGGATCATGCACTCCATGTAGTTGTCGGTGAATCCCAGGTTGTCCAGCAGTGTCAGCAGTACATCCGCAGGATTGCCGTTGCCCTTGCCGGAATTTGCCTTGTCCAGCTCGTTGATGATGAATACGAGGTTAGATTCTCCAGCCTGTGAAAATGCCTCCATGATGATTCCCGGCTTGGCATTGGAATATACTCTTGAACTTCCTGTAAGCTGTTCCGGATCGTTGATGGAACTCATGTCAAGGGTCGTCCATGGAAGTCTGAGTATTCTCGCAACCGCATAGGCTATCTGTGACTTTCCTGTTCCGGCAGGTCCGCAGAGCAGAAGTCCATATGCAGGAAGTGTATGTGTACGGTTGATCTGGATGATTGTCTCGATGATCCTCTGCTTTACCTTCTCCATTCCGTAGAGTTCCTCGTCCAGTATCCTTCTAGCCTCTTCCGGATCTATCGCCTCAAAGTAATTGCTCTTCCATCTGATGTTCATCGCCATGGAAAGTGCTCTCTGGGCGTGGCGTCTCTCCTCCGGTGATACCTCGCTGGATCTCGCAACCGCAAGATTTCTTCTGGCCCACAGCCTTATATTGTCAGGAAGTGTTCTTCCGGCGCAGTGCATGAAGTCAATGATGCTCTGCATGCTCGTGAGCTTCATGTCATCGCCCAGTGCCTCTTCCTCTTCTTCCTCCTCGGATTTCTCCTCTTCTGAAGGGGCGTCGCTGGCAAGAAGTCTCTCTATCATAAACTGCAGGAATCCATCATTTGCCGAGAGCTTTGATCCGCCGCCGAACTCGGTCTCCCTTATCTTGTATACCGCATAACCCTCCGGTCTGTTCTCTCCCGACAGACGGACGTTGATGTGATTCTCGCCGAGCCATTTGAGAAGGCTTACAAATCTCGCATCTATCTTCAATATGTCTGCGGACTGGACTCCGTCTACCTCGTCAAATTCAAATGCTGTTCTCTTGATCGGATTGGTGAACTTTCCGCTGGAGTGGTGAGCCCACTTCCTGGTCGTGTTCTCAAGGATCATGATCGGCTTCTCCGCTGTCGCTGCAGACTCCGACGACCGGAATGTCTCGTATGTAACTATGTTCTTATTCTTATTGTCGCTTCCACTGAAATCAAATACTGGCATGTTTTCCTCCCTAATATAATGATGCTTTATTGCAAGTTTAATCATACCTTGCAATTATAAAACATCATATTTTATTTTTCTTCAAACACCCGCATCCATCTTTCCCGTTTAAGCCTTGTGGTGAACAGGATTCCCCTGAAACAGAGCTCCACGCACATGGCGATCCATACACCATAGAGCCCCACCCTCGGTGCAAGTATAGCTGCAAGCGGTATCCGCACGCACCACATACTGGCAAAGTTCATGCAGCTTGGGACCAGAGTGTCCCCGGCTCCCCTGAGTGCTCCCGAAGCAACTATGGATGCGGCGTAAAATGGTTCGGCAAATGCCTCTATCCTCAGCACTGCCGCACCTAGATTTCTTATCTCTTCGTTCGGTGTCAGCACACCTATCATGGCCGGAGCTGCTATGTACATGAGAACTCCGCCTAAAGTCATAACCGACACACCTAATCCCATTGTAATCCATGCCATCCTTCTGGACAACTGTTTTTGTCCGGCTCCCACGCATTGTCCCACAAGTGTAGTTGCTGCCGCCTGCACTCCGTATCCCGGCATGTAGCAGAAGCTCTCCGCAGTAACCGCAAATGAGTTGGCTGCGATGGCTATCGTTCCGAGCGGTGACACGATCTTTGTGGACATGACATACGCTGAGCACATGACCATCTGCTCAAGTCCCACCGGTGCTCCTATCTTTACCGCCCTAGCAAGGGTATCCCTGTGAAATCTCAAGTGCTCACCCTTTCTTAAGTGAAGTGTCCTGTTCTTCCACAGAAGTGCAGTGACCATGATGGCACAGGTGACCGCCTCAGCCGTGATGGTTCCGAGCGCCGCACCTGCAACGCCAAGCCCAAGTCCCGGCATGGTAAATGTCAGTCCATTCATCGAGGTTTCAGACTGCACAAGCGTTGACAAATGGGAACCAAAGGCTTCTGCCTGAACCGTTCCAGCCATCTGAGAACCAGCCAGCCTTACGCTGGATAAAAACGGAATACTTAAATTTACAATTCTTGTCGGAAATATAAAGAACAAATTAAAAATCACATCCATCACACAGCACATGACATTCAGTATACCTGGGAGTCTCATATTTCCGGAGCTCTGGTGCATACCGCCCGCTATGCTGTTCATCTGCAGAGCAGGAAGTCCCAGCATATACACAAGGAAATACTGGCTTGCCATCTTCTGTATAGCAGCTTCACCGCCGAGCCAGCTCGGAAGCGGTGTGCTTATAAGTGCTGCAACGAGTGCGAGTATGACGCTTATGCACAGGGCTATTATGAGTCCCTGTTTCATGATATTTCTGGCAGATTTATCCTCACCGGCCCCCACAGCCTGGGCTATCTGCACAGTAAATCCTGTAGTCACCGCAATGCATAGCCCGCCAAACAGCCATGTCGTGGACGAAACAAGTCCGATGGCTCCCGATGCATTTGCACCAAGACGCCCCACCATGGATGCATCGATGTACTGCATGACAATGGACGAGATCTGGGCAAGGATCGCCGGGATGCTGAGCCTGACCGTAAGTCCTATCTGCTGGGATGCGGTCATGGATTTTCCAGATATCATGTCCTTCAGCAAGTTTTCACTGCTACTCATCTATATCTCCTTTTTTAGCCGCATTGTCTATGTTTACCGTCTCTGCGTTCATTTTTCTGAATGCCGTGGTTCCCTCGGCAAGTCTCTTCATGCCCTCTTCCATGATCGACCTTGGACATGCGATGTTAAGTCTGATAAATGCCTTTCCGTTCTTACCATATGAAAGTCCCGGCGACATATAGAGCCCTGTGTTCTTCCTGATGAATTTCGACAGAGCCTTGGCATTGCCGTCTTCGCCGGCAGCGCCGCAGATTCCGCTGCAGTCAAGCCAGAGCAGATATGTGGCCTCCGAATACACCACCTTTATACCCGGCACTTTTTCATCTATAAACTTCCTGACATACTGCTTGTTCTCATAAAGATACTGTCTGAGAC
Source organism: Coprococcus sp. RTP21428st1_C9_RTP21428_210409 (assembly GCF_040227395.1). Classification (NCBI taxonomy): domain Bacteria; kingdom Bacillati; phylum Bacillota; class Clostridia; order Lachnospirales; family Lachnospiraceae; genus Coprococcus; species Coprococcus sp. RTP21428st1_C9_RTP21428_210409. The sequence continues at coordinate 35,463 of NZ_JBEHVV010000003.1, read as the reverse complement.
TGTCCAGCCACTCGCCGCCATTTGTAAATGCTGCTATCGCCGCATCCACCGCAAATGCATTTGGCTCGGCTACCTCATCTGTGTTCAGACCTCTCCACATCTTGTGTCTCAGAAATTTATCCGGAACCACAATGGCCGCAGTCTGGATTCCGGCTATGTTGAATGTCTTTGTCGGCGCAATACAGGTCACGCTTATATCCCTGCATGTGTCAGATGCCGTGGCAAATGGCACATACTCCTTTCCAGGATCGGTGAGATCGCAGTGTATCTCATCCGAGATGACCGTCACACCATACTTTGCGCATAGCTCTCCCACATGGGCAAGTGTCTCCTTATCCCAGATTTTTCCCGCAGGATTCTGCGGATTGCAGAGTATCATGAGGCTGGTCTGTGGATCTGCAAGCTTTGCCTCAAGATCCTCAAAGTCCATGGCATATCCCTCGCCGTCATATTTCAGAGGGCTTTCCAATATATTTCGCCCATTGTTGTATATAGAATTAAAGAAAATATTGTAGACAGGGGTCTGCACTACAACATTCTCTGCGGGTGTGGTGAGCTTTCTCACCGCCGTTGATATGGCTGGGATGACACCGGAGCAGAACACCAGCCAATCCCTATCTATCGCAAATCCGTGTCTGTTGCCCCACCAGTTCACGTAGGCATCTGCCCACTCGTCCGGGATGATGGAATATCCGAATATTCCGTGCTCAACCCGGGCTGCCAGTGCCTCCCTGATGCATGGAGCCGTCTGAAAGTCCATGTCTGCCACCCACATTGGCAGTTCGTTTTCCGGCACGTCCCACTTCAGGGAGCCTGTGCCGCGTCTGTCTATAACCTTGTCAAAATCAAACTTCATGTTTGTCCCTCCACTTCATGGAGAGATTCCGCGGCTGCTGTGGCAAACGGCTGGCACATATAGAGTGCTCCATCACGTTCGTCTTCCCTCGCCTTGCTTTGCTTCTATCTGCACTGCGCTCTGCAAGCGATAAGGGCATTGCTTGCGCCGCTCCGGCAAGAAGCAGCAAGGCTCAGTCGACTTCACTACCGATTGAGCACTCTATATGTGCCAACTCGTTTCACCACAGCAGCCGCGGAATCTCATTTACGTTATGATATATCACCAAATCTTAAACTCGTTTAGTCCTGTACTATTATTTTTGTCTTTGACGGATCTACTTTGTCTTTTTCTATTATCAGGTTGTCAATGTGCTGGGCTTTGATGGTTCCTGATGTAGGGTTCATGACACTGTCTATCTTGCTGCAGATGTCGGCATCCACTGTTGAATATTCGAAGGCAAGTGTTGTGTTGATGAGCTTGCAGTTTTTCATCACAAGGTTGTCGATGTAGCACATGCCCTGAAGGCTCTCGATGGTGCAGTTCACCAGGGTGAGGTTCTTTGCGTTCCAGCCAAGATACTCGCCCGATATGAATGAATCATATACGGTCACGTTCTCGGTATTCCAGAATGCATCCTTTGAAAGCAGATTGGAGTTTCTTATCTCCACATTCCTGCATCCGTCAAATGAATAGTTGCCGTCAAGCTTCAGGTCGTCTATCTTCATATTATTGCTGTTCATGGCAAAATAGTCGCCTTTTGCTGTCACGTGATCTATTGTCACATCATCGCAGCTCCACAGTGTCTCCTCCGCATGGGTGAATGTCACATCCGTAAGCTCCAGCCCTTTACATCTGCGGAAGTTCTTTGGCGCCTGGATGAGTGCACGCCTCACCGCGATATTATCAGTATACCAGACTCCGGCTCTCGCCATCTCAAACCAGTGGCAATCCTCCGCAACAATATTCTTGCTGTACCACAGCGGATACTTCCATTTGAACATGCTGCCGTACAGATTTATGCCGCGGCTCTCCTTAAGCGGAGACTCGCCGTCGTCAAATATCGTATCATATATATCGAGATTTTTTCCCATGAAAAGAGCTCTCTCACCTGTCAGAAACTCCTGTCTTATGATTTTCTTTTCTTCTTTCTTATCCATCTCGTTCATCTTCCTTTTGTATATTCTCTATTATATTATTGGCCTATTATCACCATGTTATCACTTCTGGCAAATGCGAATATGACTGAGCTTATGACCACTATGAGTGGCAGTGCAAACAGTAATATATTTATTACCTGAAATTTGCTATATTAACAGACTTATCCTCTTAAATTAAGGGATTCTCAACCAGTCTTCTTTATATTATAATCTACACATACAAGTCCGGCATGTAAATAGGGATCTCATGTCTGATATTTTGGGGAAACAACAATTTCAGGGGGTACATTATGATTTTAACATCGGGGGATTCTATCAGTATTTTTTTCAGACTATTACCTTATACGACTTACATTATTCCAATAGCATCATTCATCATAGCTGTGGTCATCGGCCTTTCCATACGGGGTAAGGCATGCCGTATCGAGCGGGACTATACCAGAACATCCGCCGATATCACATCTGTCAGAAGATTCAGTAAAAGAACCCATATCAACTATGAATACCGCGACCAGTCCGGAGTATTGCACAATGGTTTTCTTTCCGTCCGCGGTATAACAAATTACAACTCCATGTCGTCAATCGCAATATATTACAACCCGAATAATCCATCCGTATCTTATACGGAAAGAACTATGAACAGTGACAAAAATGCACCATTCATCTATGGTGGTGCGGTTCTGCTTGGAACTCTGGTATTTTTATGGAGAAGGCGCTGATTTCTCAGCGTCCTTTTTTATTACCTCCTGATGAGATCCTTTGCCACCTCACCGGCTATTATAAGCCCTGCGACTGATGGCACAAATGCCACGCTGCCCGGGATGTCTCTGCGCTCTGTACATTTGTGTTCTGCACCCGGAGGACAAATGCAGTTGTTTCTGCAGCTTATCGCCATATCTTCGATCGGCCTTGTCGGAATCTCTTCCGAGTATACGACCTTGAGTTTCTTGACGCCCCTCTTCTTCAGCTCTCTTCTCATGACCTTCGCAAGCGGACACACCTTTGTCTTGTATATATCTGCAACCTTGAACTGGCTTCCGTCAAGCTTGTTTCCCGCACCCATGCTGCTGATGATCGGGATATTCTTCTCCTTGCACTTCATGACAAGAGCAATCTTGGCTGTCACGGTGTCCACCGCATCGACTACGTAGTCGTAGCTGTCCCAAGGGAAGTCATCCGCATTTTCCGGAAGGAAGAAACATTTGTGTACCTCAACCTCCACATTTGGATTGATGTCAAGCATCCTGTCCCTCATAACATCGGTCTTATACTTTCCAACTGTGCTCCTTGTCGCTATGATCTGTCTGTTGAGATTTGTCAGACACACCTTGTCGTCATCTATCAGGTCAAATGCTCCGACACCGCTTCTGACCAGCGCCTCGCATACATAACCGCCAACTCCGCCTATTCCAAATACCGCTACCTTAGAGCCTGCCAGCTTGTCCATGGCTTCCTTGCCAAATAGCAGCTCTGTTCTCGAAAACTGTGTTAACATCTCTTATTCTCCTAATATGATATATATCCCACTACAACTATATACAAAATAAGTTTTTTTTCAACTGAAATCTTATTGACATCTGGCCCCTCCGTCCCGATTTATATCGAATACATGTATCCGATCCGGTCACTGTACTCCCGGGTAAGATCGGCGATGGTTTTGTTATCAAGGACATTGTTGATGGCTGTCTCAAGGGCATCCCACACCTCTCCGATGACATCGTTCATGACCATGTTGGTATCGCCGTCCTCATCAACTCTGTTATCTATCGGTGATATCCTGCCCTCTATCGCCCTTAGCACCATTCCAACCGTGATCTCCTCCGCTGGCATGTTCAGACGGTAACCGCCCCTCGGACCTCTCACGCTTCTTAAATATCCTGCTTTTAGCAGAGAAGATGTAACCTGCTCAAGATACTTGTCAGACAATCCACATCTTCTGGCTACGGCTTTGACAGTAACCGTGCTGCCACTGTTTATCGATATATCTACCATGAGTCTCAATGCATATTGTCCCTTTGATGATATTAACATTTTTCTGCCTCCTGTTCATTGTTATATTTTGCCTATAGAATTGCTATGAATTAGTTTTATTTTTTTTGGCAGGGAGAAAAAGCAGTTATATCATAGATGTTCTTACCTTATCTCCGTGCCAATTATTTTCCGTTTAATTCACTTGATTTTTATGATTATGTTTCTATGCTGCCTACCATATGTTGCTGATCAGATACTCAAGTTATACCTTCTTTTTTAATCCGTTCAGGTATTCCTCAACATAATGGATAACTGCTGCACCATCTCCAACTGCTGTCGCCACCTGGCGCACTGCCTTGGTCCTCACATCTCCCGCGGCAAATATTCCCGGTGTGCTGGTCTGTCCGGTCTCGCCCGCTGCAACATAACCAGCGTCATCAAGCTCCACAACGTCACCGAGGAAGTCTGTGATAGGGCTTGTTCCTATGGCAATGAATACACCGGCTACCGGAAGTGTGAAATCGCAATTGTCCTGTCCATCCGATGCTGTCGGTGTCTTAACAGCGACCTTGAGTTCCAGCTTGCCCGGCGTTCCGCCTATCTCTGTCACCTGCGCAAATGGGTGGAATTCTATATTCTCAGTCTCAAGCACCTGCGCTCCGAGTATTTTCTCGCCTCTGAACTCATCTCTTCTGTGGATCAGATATACCTTGCTGCACATCTTTGACAGATACAGGGCATCCTCAAGAGCTATATTGCCTCCGCCCACAACTGCGACTTCTTTGTTCCTAAAGAACGCTCCATCACATGTGGCACAGTAAGAAACTCCTGCCCCTGTGAATTCCTCCTCACCGGGAACGCCAAGCTTTCTGTGCTTTGCACCCGTGGCTATCAGAACCGCCTTTGTCTCTATGCTGCTGCCATCCTCCAGGCTGACCTTTTTGTGATCACCGTAATCCTCGATGGCTGTCACCCCTCTGTCATCAAACTCTACGCCCAATGTATCTGCGTGTTCTTTGAACTTCATACCCATGTCAAAGCCGCTTATGCCCGGCAGTCCAAGGTAGTTGTCAACCTGCTCTGTATTCACGATCTGCCCACCGGAGAATGCCTCCTTCTCCAGTACCACCACGTCCATCATCGCCCTCTTGGCGTAGACTGCGGCGGACAGACCCGCAGGGCCGCTGCCCACAATAACCAAATCTCTCATAGTTCCTCCTTGTCGAAGAAGGTCGCTGTCATGTTTATGTGATGCTCCAAGGCTACGCACGACTCTGTCAGCTTGTCTTAGCTCCTGACTGCATTCGCTCCCGCCCCCTATAAGGGCAGGGGGGCTCCCGCTCAGCAAGGAGCGACAAGCTTCCGTCGTCTATGTGCTACCCGCCTTTGGAGCATCACATAAACATGACAGCTTACTCTTCGATAACCGTTAGTTTTATTATGTTATTTCCAAACCACTCTTTTAATACTTATCTAATTATTTCTACAATATAGGAATATAAATTCCTTTTTAATGAGACATCTTCTGACCTACTAAGTCTCTCTAGTTCTCTTTGTATTTCTTTATCAACTCACAGGTTTTGGATACGTCTTCCTTGCTGTGTGCGTAGGACACGAACATTGCCTCGAACTGTGATGGTGCAAGGTAGATTCCGTTGTCCAGCATGTATGAGAAATACTTTGCATACCTTGCGGTGTCGCTGGATATTGACGTGTCCATATCCACTACTTCCTGATCTGTGAAGAATACGCTCATCAGTGAGCCTATCTGGTTGACATGGACTGTGTCGCCGAGTGTGTCTCTGACTGTGTCGGCTATCTGCCTTGTGCTCTTTTCTATCGCCGGATATATAGTGTCTTTTTCCTTCTGGAGTATTCGGAGCGTTGTGAGTCCGGCTGTCATGGCTATCGGATTGCCCGACAGAGTTCCCGCCTGGTATACTCCGCCAAGTGGTGCCACCATGCTCATGACATCGCGGCGTCCACCATATGCTCCCACCGGCATTCCGCCTCCGACTATCTTGCCAAGTGTTGTGAGATCAGGCTTTACCCCGAAGTATTCCTGGGCACCGCCAAGGCTGAGCCTGAAACCTGTGATGACCTCATCAAATATAAGAAGTGCGCCGTATTCATTTGTTATGTCTCTGAGAAACTGAAGGAATCCATCATGCGGTGGGACAACGCCCATATTTGCGGCAACCGGCTCGACCACGATTGCGGCAATGTCTTTTCCCTCCGCCTCAAATAACTGCTTTACGCTGTCCTCGTTGTTATACTCAGCTATGAGTGTATGCTGTGTATACGACTTTGGAACTCCCAGACTGTCCGGAACTGACTGTGTAAGTGCTGCTGAGCCTGCCTTGACCAGAAGTCCATCACTGTGTCCGTGATAGCAGCCGCGGAACTTTACAATCTTGTCTCTGCCTGTAAATCCCCTCGCCACTCTGAGCGCACTCATCACTGCCTCTGTTCCCGAGTTGACCATTCGGGTCAGCTCCATTGACGGCATGAGCTCATTTATCAGCTCTGCGATCTCGAGCTCTTTCCTTGTCGGTGCGCCGAATGTAAGTCCGTCATCACAAGCAGCCTTTACCGCATCTATGACTCTGTCATCGGCATGCCCCAGAATTCCCGGGCCCCAGGAGCAGACATAATCCACATAGGAGTTGCCATCCTCGTCAAATATATGTGAACCTTTTGCTTTCTTCATAAATACAGGTGTCCGTCCCACCGAGCCAAATGCTCTGACCGGTGAATTGACGCCGCCCGGAATTACCTTCTGTGATTTCTCAAATAGATCCTGTGAATTTGTCATTGCCATTCTTCTTTCTATAATTTATCGTCCTGTGTGACTTTTTATGATTCCGACTCTTTGGAAACGCCCCTCTCTCCTCCGTCGAGTGGGGCAGATCGTCGGAATCATTCCGAAATATGACTCCGTCATATTGATTCCGACTCAAGCCAGTGTGCCACATCTATAGCATGATAGGTTATGATGATCCCTGCTCCAGCACGTTTCATGGCTGTCATGTTTTCCATTACGATCCTCTTCTCGTCTATCCAGCCATTTGCCGCAGCTGCCTTGACCATGGAGTACTCGCCGCTGACATTGTAAACCGCTATCGGATAGTCCGTGTGGTTTCTCACATCCTTGACTACATCCAGATAAGCAAGTGCCGGCTTGACCATGATTATGTCTGCTCCCTCGGCGATATCCGCCTCGCACTCTCTCCGAGCCTCCCTGCCATTTGCGGGATCCATCTGGTATGTCCTTCTGTCTCCAAACTGTGGTGCAGAATGTGCCGCATCGCGAAATGGTGCATAGTAACCGGATGCAAATTTCGCACTGTAACCCATGATCAGTACATCCGTCAGCCCGTTGTCGTCAAGTGCCTTTCTGATGTATGCGGTGTGTCCATCCATCATATCCGACGGAGCCACCATGTCTGCGCCAGCCTTTGCAAGTGATACAGCCATCTTGCCCAGATATGGAAGAGTCTCATCGTTGAGTATCTTGCCGTCATGGATAATTCCGCAGTGACCGTGTGATGTGTACTCGCACAGACAAATGTCCGCTATGACTATCATATCCGGATACAGCTCTTTTATCCTCCTGACCGCTTTCTGCATGATTCCCTGATCATCATATGCACTGCTTCCAACCTCATCCTTGTGGGCCGGTATTCCGAACAGAAGAACCGCGCTGATTCCGGCGTCCGCCACTCTGCGAAGCTCCTCCTCAAATGTGTCGAGTGAATACTGATATATGCCTGGCATGGAATCAACAGGATTCTTGATCCCTGTGCCCTCCGCCACAAACATCGGGTATACAAGATCCTCCTTGTTAACCCTGTTCTCTCTAACCATATTTCTGATGGCCTCGCTTCCGCGAAGTCTTCTGAGTCTTATCATGTTACTGCCTCTTTTCTCTAAAATAATAATCACCGATGGCTGATATAAGGTGCTCGATATCACCAACCTCCGGAACTATATCCGCATGATAACCAGCCTTCTCCAAAGCCTTCTCGGTCACATTTCCAAGTGCCGCTATGCGGATATTCTTCATTATATCATGTATTTTAAAACTGCCGTCTGTATTGTCCGTATGATCCCCACATGAATCTATATCATTCAACATATGGGCCACACCGCAGTTTTTTTTCTCTGCATCAAGAACATCTAGAAATCCTCTGACTCCTGATGCGCTGACAAATGTTATCACATCCAGATCCTTCAGATACTGTATGCTCTCCATCCTGCGTCCAACCACATCATAAACTTGGATCTCCTCATATACCACACCGCCCTGATCAAGTATGTCAAGCATCGTCTCGCTGCCCTGGACTGCCCTCGGAAGGAGAAGTTTCTCTCCGTCATTCATCACATTTGCAAGTCCCATAGCAAGGGCGCTTGTGGTGTACTCGTCCGGCACATAATCCGCTATGTATCCCTCAGATTTAAGCGTATCTCTTGTTCCAGCACCGACCACCGCAAATTTCAGATGAGCCAGTTTTCTGACATCTATATTCCATTCTCTGAGCCATTTGAAAAACAAGGTTATGGTGTTCTGACTGGTAAATGCCAGCCAGCTGTAATCTTCTATATGTTCCAGAGCCACTCGCAGCCTGTTCTTCTCCTCTGTCTGCTCCACACTCATATCCACTATGCTGTAGGACTGGCCGCCAAGTGCATCTATTGCAACTCTCATCTTCTCGCGAAGCTTTGGCGTTCCAATAAGTCCAACGTGGACATTCTGAAGCGGTCCTCTGTTTGGTGCTGTAAAATCCAACGCTGCATTTTCACCCACAACTATGATCGCAGGAGATTCAAGCTTTGCCTCGTTCACCTTGTCCGCAATTGTCTGTATATCGCCGCGGACTATCCTCTGCCCTGGCATGGTTCCTTTGGAAATGACCGCAACCGGAGTATTCTCCTCCGCCCCAGTCTGAACAAGTCTCTCCATGATCTGTGGCAGTCTGTTCAGCCCCATCAGGAACACGCTTGTCCCTTCCTGATTTCTGATGTAGTCGTAGTCATCTAAACCACCTTCATCAGATCTGTGTATGTCCGCCTGCTTGTGTCCTGTTATCACGTGGAAGCTTCTGCTCGTTCCGCGTTGGGTCACCGGTATGCCGCACACCTCCGGAACCGCCACGGCGGACGTTATTCCCGGTATCACCTGAAATGGGATCCCCGCTTCTAGAAGTGCGGTCACTTCCTCGCCGCCTCTTCCGAATACAAATGGATCGCCGCCTTTGAGGCGCACCACCATGTTGCCTCTGCGGCCTTCCTCAACAAGTATCTCGTTTATCTCAGGCTGCTTCTTGTAGTGGCTGCCCGCCTGTTTGCCGACGTATATCCTGCGGCAGTCCGGCTTCACCATCTCCAGAAGCTGATAAGTTCCGAGTCTGTCATATATGATTGTATCGCATTGTTTTATGAATTCCAGGCCCTTCACCGTGATGAGTCCCGGATCGCCGGGGCCTGCGCCTATCAAATATACCATTTTTTGCTCTCCATTCGCCGTGTGAGTTGGATGGGTGTCTCTCGGCTACGCACAGCTCAGTCACCTTGTCTTGCTCCTATTTGCACTCACTCCCGCCTCCAATAAGGGCGTTGGAGGCTCCCGTTTGGCAAGGAGCGACAAGCTTCCATCGCTTATGTGCTACCCGCCGTAGAGACACCCATCCAACTCACACGGCTTACGCATCGAAAAAATTTACTTCTTTACTTTTCTTTTATCTTCAATACATACTACTTCAAAACAATCTACATTTTATGTTTTTATTTATCTTTTAAATATACTGTTGCAAAACAACTTACTCTACTTTATTAAATTCTCTACCAGATGTTCCCATTCTGCGGTGTTTCCTTCTACCGTCTTTCTGTGTATCTGGATTTCTTCATCTTTCTCTTTGTCCGATGAAGCCGCATCTGCTTTCATCAGGCTTAGCTTCATGTGGTCGCCATGAAGTTCTGAATACACGCCTATCGGTTCGTGACAGCCGGCGTTCAGGCGATTCAGAACTGCGCGCTCGCATGTGAGCTGTGTGTATGCCTCTGTGTCATTTATCGCTCTGACCATGTCGTATACCTCGCCAGAGGTTCGTGTCTCTATGGCTATGATTCCCTGACATGCTGCCGGAAGCATGGACTCTGTGCTGATGTATCTGAATGTAAGTTCGTCCTTGTGCACTTCAAAGCATTCTGTGCTGTCATTGCCTTTGTCTTCAATAACTCCCAGGCGCTCAAGCCCTGCCGCTGCAAGAATGATGGCATCGTATTCGCCATCTTCCAGCTTCTGTATGCGGGTACCGACATTTCCTCTCAGATTCTTGCACACAGCATATGGATACATGTCTCTTATCTGGTACTGCCGTCTCAGGCTGCTGGTTCCCACCACGAAACTCTCGTTTCTGTCAAATGACCTGCCGCTCTTATATATGAGAACGTCCTGCGGACATGCCCTCGGAAGTGTACCCGATATAGTAAGACCTTCCATGATCTCCATCGGCATATCCTTGGCACTGTGTACCGCTATGTCTATGTCACCTTTAAGTATAGCTTCCTCGAACTCCTCGACAAATACCGCTTTGCCTCCGAATTCCAGAAGCGCTCTGCTGGTGTCCCGGTCCCCCCGGGTACTCATTGTAATCATCTGAAAATCAATCTGGGAAAATCTCTCCTTGAGTGCCTTTATCACCAGTTCAGTCTGAGCAAGAGCAAGCATGCTGCCACGGGTTCCAACTTTTACTGTTTTTTTCTGTCCTCCGCTTTCGCAATCCAAACCGTCACTATTGAATCCATCTGCCATGTCATTCTCCGCAAATTTACGAATATTCGGTTTATTTTTACCATGTCCATTCTCAACTCTCATCTAACAGACTCCTAACCATTTGCTGAAATGCTTTCTTTCGCTCTTCCTCGCCGTCTATCTGTGCTTTGATCTGCTCCCGGAGCTCACCCATCCGCTCCGCTATGTCGCCATAACTCCTGCCTAAATGGCTCTCTATATTTCTCTTGATTGTTCCCGCAAGCACCGGACTCTGTCCTCCGGTGGAAACGCTTATCACGACCTCTTTATCCTTTATGATCGCCGGAAAGTAGAATCCACAATCCGATTTCACATCCACCACATTTACCAGTATGCGCTGCTGCCTGCAGAGCTCAGCCATGTCGTGGTTGACCTTCTCATCGTCCGTCGCCATTATGACGACAAATGCACCGTCAATATCCTGCGGCTGCACACGTCTTTTTACAAGTGTTAGGCATCCAGAATAATCTGCAAAATTCTCTACAGAACCACGATCATCGCTTGTCGCTGCACAGTATTTGTCTGGCGTATTCACCTGCTCCACCAGTTCTAAAAGCTCCGGGCAGAACTCCGGTGACACCACCGTGACCACCGCGCCAAATTCCAGCATGCTGCACACCTTTCTGTATGCAACAGTTCCGCCTCCTGCGATCAGGCATCTCTCATTATTCAATTCTATCATAAATGGGAAATACGACATCACTACCTCTAATTTCTATTATTGAGTATCTATTAAAAAGCACCAAAAGTTGTTCCAATTATCTGACATAACCATCATCAGCCGATGATACTGCATAACCTCAGGCAAACAAGCAGTATTCAGTTCTCACATCCGGCAGTCACAATACTGTCCAGCATTTTCTCAAATGCCTCATACTCAAGCTGTCCTTTGAGTTTATATACCATCTTTGCACCATCTATAGTCTTAAGCTTCGCCATCACGTCCCTGTGCTCCCTGTTGAACCTCGAAAATGCTATGTTCTTCATAATCTCGTCAACCTGTGATATGAGCCACGGCTCCATCTCTGTGATTGTTTTTGCCCTGCTTTCATTGTTCTCTCTGGAGAGTGTTCTGATATAGTCTATGTCACGCAGCACACATCCGTCCACATCTGAGACCGCAGGATCAATGTCCTTTGGCATTGCCAGATCAAGGAGCAATCTCCGCTTCGGCTGCATTTTCACAGCCTCCGCCAGCTCATCCCTGACAAATGTATAATGAGGGCTTGCTGTCGCACTGATGATGACATCCGCCCAGGCTGCCAGCTCATATCTTCTGCTGTAGTCCTCTATCCTGATCTGCTGATGTCTGTCAAATATGCTATCTGCACTGTGGTGACTTCTGCTTGTGCCTGTTATCTCTATATCTGGCGCAAGATCTGCAATATCCTTGACAACTATGCTGCCTATCTTGCCCGTGGCTCCTACGACTAGGATATGCCCGGTATTTGCCTTTTCAGCATCCACACTCTCAAATTGACTGCTGCTTACCACTTCACTTCGAACATCTCTGCACGTGTTTTCAATGCCGCCATTTCTTGTAAAATTCACTGCCTCCCGTGCTGACAAGGTTCCGACGGATACCGGAAGTCTCGTAGTGTCACTCTCCGTCGCCACCGCCTTTGCCGCCGCAAGTGCTCCCTGAAATGCTATATTCAGCTCGCCGTCACAGGCTCCAAGCTTCTTTGCCACAAGATATGCGCTCTTCACCTGATGTATGATCTCCACCTCGCCGAGCACCATGGAATCCATACCACACGCCACTCTGCACAGATGTAACATACACTGGAATCCCTCATAATTCATGCTATATCTTCTTATGAGGCTGACAGGGACATCCCTATCATTAGCCAGAAGCATTTCTACCTGTTCAAGCAGGCCACCTCGCCCACCGGAAGCTTCACCGCTGCTCATTTTCCCTGTTATAGCAGACCCACATGGCTCACATTTATCCGTAAAGTATATTTCCATCCTGTTGCAGGTCGACAACACGACACATCCACCCACCGCAGCCTTTAGCCGCTCGGTGAACTGTCTCTGTCCTTTTGTCGAAAATGCAAAGCTCTCCCTGACATCGGCCGGTGTATTCTTATGATTTATACTTATGCAAAACATATCTTCAGTAACTCCAAATGAAAATTTATGACAAGCTCACGTAAAGAACAAGGGCGGGTATCAAAGCCCGCCCTGTTCTTTCAAATGCCTGCTATCCATCATGATTCTATAACAAGCTCCTCTATCGTCACATTCTTTTCCTCATCTATGTTGAAGGCCTTGAGTACCGGATTGTCTATCTCCATGAGGGAGAGAATCAGATAATTCACCTTGGAATCATATGCAAGTCTCTTATCCTCCTCCGAAGGTCTGGATGGAGACTCTGGATGGGAATGGAAGTTGCCAAGAAGCTCGTATCCATTTGCACGCATATCCTTAACTGCCGCAAGCTGCTCTCTCGGGTCCATGGAAAAATGCTCGTTGCTGGCGTCAATATTTGTCAGGAGATACACCTTCCTGATGTACTTCTTGTCTCCCTCTCTGACACCGCCAATCAGACCACAGGACTCATTTGGAAGGCCTTCCTTGCAGTGTGCAAGTATCTTCTCGTAATCAGACTTTGTCATGTACAACATCTTACTTCATATCCTCCTTATTATCAACTGTAACAGGATCTGTGCTTGAGGATACATTGTTTGTTGTATGCCCGCCCCCGACTGACAATACCATATCCGGGGTCGCTCTCGCTTAACTTGGTCTGCAGCGGTACTAAGGTGCTGCTTAAAGCACCACCTAAGTACCGGCGACCGCGTATTCCCCTGATATGGTATATGTCATCAGGGGCGGCATAATAACAACCGTACAGGCATTCCTCAAGCACAGATACCTGCCTTGATCTTCTACTTACCATCACACTCTACCTGCTCGTAGTCGATGAGCTTGGTGATGGTTGGATTTGGTCCACATACAGCACATCCACAGCCCTTCTTGTGAGGGAGCTTTACTGTGTGGAATTCCATCTTAAGTGCGTCAAATGTAAGGAGTCTTCCTGTCAGAAGATCGCCAACTCCAATGAGATACTTAATTGCCTCCATAGCCTGAAGACTTCCGATAACACCGCCCATTGCTCCGATGACTCCGGCCTGCTTACATGTAGGAACCGCATCCTTTGGAGGTGGATCCTTGAATACACATCTGTAACATGGTCCCTCATCTGGAACATATGTCATAAGCTGACCCTTGAATCTGATGATTCCTGCATGTGAAAATGGCTTCTTAGCCATAACACAGGCATCGTTGATAAGGAATTTTGCAGGGAAGTTGTCTGTTCCATCGATGATGAAATCATAGTCCTTGATGAGATCCATGATGTTCTCTGATGTCACGAACTCTCTGTATGTGATCACATTTACATCAGGGTTCATGGCGTTCATGGTCTCCTTTGCGGATTTGACCTTTGCCTTGCCCACATCTGCTGTTCCGTGAATGATCTGCCTCTGAAGATTTGACAGATCTACCTCATCGGCATCAACGATACCGATCGTACCAACTCCGGCTGCTGCCAGGTACATAGCGGCTGGTGCTCCAAGTCCACCTGCGCCTATGATCAGCACCTTGCCATTTAACAATTTCTTCTGTCCCTTCACGCCAACTTCCTGAAGGATGATGTGACGTGAGTAACGTTCCATCTGTTCGTTTGTGAATGCCATTAGAAGCTGCCACCTCCCATGAAGTAGAGGAACTCTACTGTATCGCCGTCCTTGAGCTCTGTTGTTGCAAATGCATCTGAGTCAACAAACTCATCATTGACTGTTACTGTGACATAGTCCGGATTCTCAACGTTCTCTGACACGATAATCTGAGCTATTGTTGTCTTCTCTGCTATCTCTTTCTTCTTTCCTGCTATTGTGACTGTCATTTTTCTTTCCTCCTGACGATTCATTTGCCTGTCCGGCGTTGCCGGACTGACATAAAATGTGATTATATACTTTATAATTTTAATTATATAGTTTCATTCTTCTGTACACCGGAAGTAATTGACTACAGTCAAATACTCCATTGTGTCACTTTACCAACGAATTTCTACAATAATTTGCCAACTTCCTCCTCCAGCGCATTTCTCTTCACAAGGCCACGGATGCGGGAAACCTCCTCGCCTCCCTTGAAGAAGAGTATGGTTGGTGACGCCATGACTGCGTACTTCTCAGCAAGCTCTGCGTCGAAGTTTACATTTACCTTGTACACATTTACCTTATCCTCGTAGTCATCCTCGATGCCGCCAAGGATAGGTGAGAGCTGCTTGCATGGTATGCAGCTGTCCGAATAGAATTCCACGATGACCGGGAGCTCCGACTGAAGAACCTTCGCATCGAAATTCTCTGCACTGACTCTTACTGCCATTCATTTTCTCCTTTCCTGATCAATCCTCCAGTTTTTTAACTATAAGATCATAAGTACCATTCTCGTTGTCGATGAGCTTCAGGATCTGCTGTCCTTCCTCCTTGAAGCTTCTTGGTACATTCTGTACAGGCTCGCCGTCATTCATGGTAACCGCAAGCACCTGTCCTATCTCAAGCTCCTCCATGGCTACCTTCGCCTTGACAAATGTCATCGGGCACACCACATCAGTTATATCTACTCTGTCATTGATTTCATAATCAGCCATTGTAAGCCTCCTTTAATACTTCTTTGAATTTGTCTAAGCCCACGCGCTCCAGGGTGAACTGGAAACGCTCGCTTGGCTTTGCATTGTCTGCAAAGAACTGTATTGCTGCATCTGTGATACGGAAAAGCTGCTCCTCAGATGTAACAACCGGAAGTAACTCCTCGCCGCGGTGGATCGTGTTACCAAATAATCCTCCGAATGAGACAAGGTATCCTGTCTCGCCCTTCCATGCATCTGTAGGACATGCCTTTGCGCATCGACCGCAATAGTTACATTTGTCTGTGTCGAGAATGATCTTGCCGTCCTCCATGGTGATCGCGCCCTCACGGCACGCCTTGACGCACACGCCACACATGATACATGATGGCTCATCCCACTCTACTACCATTGCGCCCTTGATTCCCACGTCGTTCTCCTCTGCCTTCAGACAGTTGTTCTGGCATCCTGTGACACCGAACTTGAACTTGTGAGGAAGCTCCCTTGCGTAATATCTCGCATCAAGCTTCTTTGCTATATCATAAGTGTCTATATTGCCGCTCGGACAGATCTGATTTCCCTGGCACGCTGTGACTGTTCTTACTCTTGGGCCACACACACCCGGCTTACAGCCTCCCTTTGCCAGTTCTTCCTTTACCTCTTCCACATCGTCAAGCTTAACAAATGGGATCTCGACGCTCTGTCTCGATGTGAGATGTACATGTCCATCTCCGTATTTCTCGGCAACCTCTGCTATCTTCTTGAGATTCTCTGCGGTAAGATTTCCTCCCACCACCTGAAGTCTCAGAGAAAAGTTATTCTTCTGCTTCTGTCTCATGAATCCGCCCTTTTTCAAAGCTGCGTAATCTACTGCCATATGTAGTTCCTCCAAATCATATTTACGTGTTTCGCAATTGCTTAACTTTCCAAGGCCTTCCGGAAGTCCTCTATGAGATCCTCCACGTCCTCGATTCCGACACTAATACGAATCATATCATCATATACGTTGGCGTCAAGCTTCTCCTGCTCTGTGCTGTGCGCATTCAGTGTTGATTCAGGATGCACGATGATCGTCTTTGTGTCTCCTATGTTCGACACTATCTGCGGTATTGTGAGCTTGTTCATCACCGCAAATGCCTTCTCCTTGCTTCCAACTCTGATAGTAATAATAGCGCCGTAGCCTCCGTGCAGCTGCTTATCCGCTATGTCATGCCATGGGCTTGAGGTAAGTCCCGGATAATTGACCTTCACTCCCTCCTGGCTCTCGAGGAACTTTGCAAGTGCAAGTGCGTTGCTGCAGCACCTCTCCATTCTAAGTCCCAGAGTTTCCATGCCGAGCATATTGTAAAATGCTGTCTGCGGAGCTATACACGCTCCTGTATTTCTGAAAAGTCCATTTCTGAGCTTTGCTATGTATGCGAATTTGCCGAACATCTTGTACTGCTGCAAAAGTGGATAACGCTCTGCATCCCACTTGAAATTGCCACTGTCGGTGATGACTCCGCTTATGGCATCGCTGTTGCCGTTTATGTACTTGGATGTCGAATTAATGACTATGTCTGCTCCAAGCGTAAGCGGTGTTACAAGATATGCGGTTGCCACCGTATTGTCTATCAGGAGCGGCAGGTTATGTGAATGTGCCAGCTCCGAGAGAGCTTTGATATCCACCACATCAAGCTTTGGATTACCTATGGTCTCGGCAAATATCACTCTGGTATTCTCCGTGATCGCCGCCTCAACCGCTTCCTTATTCGATATCTCCACAAATGTCGTCTTGATCCCAAATGCCTCCAGATCGTGGAACAGATCTATCGTCCCACCGTAGAGTCCTGTGCTGGAGACTATCTCTCCGCCAGCTCCTACTATATTTAAGAGTGCATTTGTGAGTGCCGCCATTCCAGAAGAACACGCAACCGAACCTACTCCCTTTTCAAGATTCGTCATCCGCTCCTCAAATGCAACTATAGTCGGGTTGTTGATCCTCGTGTAAGAATACCCCGTCGCCTTGTTGTGGAAGAGCTTCTCATGCTGCTCCGCTGAAGGCTGATAGAATGCACTGGATTGATAGATCGGTGTAAGTGTGGCGCCTGTATTCTCATCACCAAGCTTTGCGCTGTGTAATAATGCTGTGTTAAATCTCATGATCTTCTATGCCTCACTAAATAATAAATCCTATAATTCCTACGAACATGATAGGATTATAACTCTTATATCCTACTATGTCAATAGGAATTATAAAATAAGCAATGCAGATAATAAAAAAATGCCAGTTGATGGGAGCTTGCTCACAATCAACTGGTGTTTTTTTGTTATCTATATGGCGCATGCCATTCCACGAGCTGCGTTAGCAGCGAGGGGAGCATTGCTTATTTTATAATTCCGTCCGTCTTCCACGGCGCATGCCATTTCTCTGGCAGCTTCCCCATACGTTTTCACTCATTTCTTATTTGCAATTTTCTTATACAGCATCTTCCTCACATAGAAATAACATACTATCTGCATAGCAAGGGTTATGATCCAGGACGCCGGATATGAGATGAACAGAACCGCCAGGGATCTGTGTCTCGGGAAAATCCAGTATATCCACACGATTCGGGTTCCCACCGTTCCTATGATCGAGAGGAGCATCGGAACTCCGGAATGTCCCATCCCACGAAGCGCCCCCGGGAACAAGTCCATAAATCCGCACAGGAAATATGTGACTGTCGTATACAGCAGAATCTCCATTCCGCACTTTATAACCGCGTCGCTGCTCGTATATATATGCAGCAGCTGCGGTCCAAAGAAATACGCTCCATTGCCCAGAACCATCATTGCCGCAAATGACAATATCAGACAGTCGATCAGAACTCTCTCCATACGTTTCCATTTGCCGACACCGTAGTTCTGGCTCGTAAAACTCATGCACGCCTGCGTTACAGCATTCACCGTCACATACAGAAATCCAAATATATTATTTGCCGCCGTGTAGCCCGCCATGGCAACCGAGCCAAATGAGTTGACTGACGACTGAAGCAGCACATTCGAAAAGTTGATGACTGTGCTCTGAATTCCCGCCGGAACTCCGACCGAAAAGATCTGCTTTACATATACCCCCTTGATGGTAAGCTTTGAAAATCTCAGCTGATAGCTCGTCTCTGACATGTAGAGACAACGGAGCACAAGCACGCAGGATATCAGCTGTGAAATGACAGTTCCGATTGCAACTCCGGCAACTCCAAACTTGAAAACGATCACAAAGCACAGGTTAAGTCCTGTATTTGCAATCCCGGAGATAACCAGAAAAATGAGCGGTCTTTTTGTATCTCCCACCGCTCTTAGTATGGCAGCGCCGTAATTATACAGCATAAAAAACGGCATTCCCAGAAAGTAAATCCGCATGTATACAGACGAAAGATCAATGACATCATCCGGTGTATCCATAAGCGCTAACGCCGGTTTTGCACATATCAGTCCGACAAAGGCCATAATAATACCGCTGATCAGCGCTAACGTGATCGCGGTATGTACTGTTTCTGACATTTCTTTATCTTTTCCCGCAGCGCAAAATCTTGCAGCAAGCACGTTTGCCCCAAGGGATATCCCTATGAACAAATTGGTAAATACATTGATAAGTGCTGTGGTTGAACCGACCGCCGCCAAAGCCTGACTTCCACTGAATCTTCCGACAACGATGATATCTACTGCGTTGAACATAAGCTGCAAAATTCCCGATAGCATAAGCGGTAACGAAAACGAGATCAGCTTATCCATGATCGTCCCGTTGCACATATCAATTTCATATTTATTTTGTTTTATTGTAGAACTCATAATTTTCCTCAGACTCTTTCTACATAATATCATTTTCTTTATGTACATAAGGTTATACATTTTGCCTGATTATGTCAACTTTTATGTCTATGTCGTTTATTTACACATAAAAAAGACAGGACTTTCTCGTCCTGCCTCTTTCACACAGCCTTTATCATTCTGCCTCGAATTTTATTCCCTCTTCCTTTGCAAATGTTTCTGCAAACGAACCGGCTTTGCCAACAATTGTCAAGGTATCTTCGCCAAAGAAGGCTACCTTATCGAGATTCTCTACCCCTGCTGGAAGATGAATCACTTCTAATGTATCCGAAAAATAAGCATCATCAAATTCTTTAAGATTGTAGCCCAGGTCTACATATTTTAAACTGTCATTGCTAAAAGGCCCGTTAATTATGGATATAACATCCTTTCCGTCTATCTGCTCCGGTATGACAACTATCGGATCACTTCCATTATATACCTTTATGAATACACTATCACCATCTTTTGCATTTTCTCTGACTACCATATTTTTCCCAACGCATTGTCCCCACTGCTTTTACACACGGCAATGCTTATGTTCACTCTTCTGCTCATACATGTTCTTTTCGCCATAGGTTTCTGCAATATCAAAGTATTCAATCATCGGATCAATGACAATATGATTATCAGGCAATGCCTGTTGTAATGATTAATCGGGCTTTCCCCGATGCGTTGTGCCTTAACCACCTCCTTTTATGGCATGAAAAAAGCACCTTAACCTGTTATTGGCTAAAGTGCTCGTCGTTACATTCCCATTTCTTCTATCTCTTTTAGCATAAATTCTTCTAATTTCTTCTTATCAGGCAAATGCAGCATATAAGTTGATACAAATAATTGATTATCCATACCCGATAATGCATATTCTACCATCTGTGAGCCTTTATCTGTACAAAGTAGTATTCCTACTGGTGGATTATCTCCTTCTGTCATCTCATTTTTCTTATAATATCCTACATAAGCATTAAGCTGTCCCAAATCTTCATGTTTGAACTCATCATTCTTAAGTTCAATAATAACATTGCAATGTAAAAGCCGATTATAAAAAACAAGATCAATAAAATAATATTTATCATCTATTATAATTCGCTTTTGTCTTGCCTCAAAACAGAATCCCTCTCCAAGTTCTAACATAAACTCCTGCAAATGATCCATAAGAGCTTGTTCTAAATCAGATTCTGACACAGCATCCCTTGCATCAAGTCCCAAAAATTCAAATGTAAATGGGTCTTTTATTGATAGCATTGTTCCATTTGCACTATCAGCAGATTTTTTCAATAAAAGCTCTGGTTTTTTACTTATGCCAGCTCTTACATAAAGGTTAGTTTTTATCTGTCTGCGGAGTTCTCTTACATTCCAGTTACATTTCATACACTCTGTTTCGTAAAAAAATCGTTCAAACGCATCGTTTAAAACCATAATTTCTCGAATATGTGAAAAAGACAAGTTATTAACTAAAACATCTGGATCTGTGACAAATTCGTTCGACACTGTCGAACTTTTTCCAAAATCCGGTAATTTAAATTCGCTCGACACTGTCGAACCAATTTGAGGATATACTTTATAAAATTGTCTACAAGCCTTAAAAAGCGTATAATTCATTCCTTTTTGATCAATCTGTTTTTCCAAATTTTTCAAAAGATGAGAACCATATTCTGCTCTGTCACTGCCATCTTGTTCATATTCAACTATATAGTAACCAATCGCCCAATTACGCAATGTCATGAGCTGATTTACAGCACTTTTTGCTGCTGAACTTGCTTTATCATTTATTTGCTTAATACTATCTGCAAGCAGCTCAAATTCCATTGCATTACCTCCAATACATTGTCCTAAGACTATTATAAATTCGCATAGACACAGTATACCACAGCTCCTGTATCTATGCGATTTCTTTTTTATTGTTTTTGCCGATAAGAACTCATCTTCTCCACAGTAACCTCCGGATAGAAATAAGTCAGAATTGTTGCTTTTGGAACGCCTGCAGCAAGTGCTTTCTTCACTTCCTCTTTCTGCTCCGGTGTATATGACCAGTGCAGCATTCGATTTGTAATAGTATCTTCCCACTTAGGCTTTTCCCTTTCAGAATTCCTTACAGGCTTACCACCTGCATTTCCACTAGAACAGCAACTTCAAAACGAAAGGGAAAAGGAAGAACTTCAAAAATATCAAAAGGAGATTGACCCCTACTTAAAAAACTCTAGATTGACCGAGGTATAAACAGTACTTAGCTAGTTGGCTCCTGTCGTAAATTGTTTCGTTAACATTTACAATTCTTGACCACTTCACACAAATATGCATATTGATGGCAATATAGAAGAATAGTATAATAGTATAAAATTTTATATATTCAGAGGAGAATGTTTATGAAGAAACGATTATTAATACTTGCTATTGGGAGTATGTGTCTATCCTTTGCCGGGTGCAGTAATTCTGACAATAGAAGTAATGGTTCAAAAAGCAGTTCTGTCGAAGCTGATAGCAAAGTTGTAACAGACGTTGACAGTAGTGACCACGACGTGACAACTGAAGAAAACAACTTATCAAATGCAGATATGTCAAAAATATTATTAGGTGGGATTGGAAAGATTCTACCTGACCCTTCAGAATATTTCCAGGGTAAACTTGACGGTGGCGATCATGGTGATTCACTTGACATGTGGATAGAAAACACAACTGTTGATGAATTCAATACATACATGGATAAATGTAAAGAGGCCGGCTTCACAAAGGTGGATAATTCAGGAGCCGATGAAAGCGGTATATTGTACTGGGCTTTTACCGAAGACCAGAAGTACAAACTTACTTTATTCTACGATATGGCTGAAAAAACTACCGAGATTGGTCTCGAAAAAGTCACTGAATAATCTCAGGAAAATCCCCCCAATTGGGGAACCACAGGCTCTCTGTCTCCGATTTTCTTGGTTACAGAAGTCTCCCCTGTTCATATATATCACGATAGGAACAGGAGAAACTCTAGTCAATAACGAGACTCCACTCGCCTTCCAATCTTCAATTATTTATCCAGATCACCTTCACATAAATGGTCTTCATAGCCATAATTGTACATTCTAGTAATCAGCGCTATACATCCCCTCCCACATCATCAATCATCATTTGGAAGATACCATCCATGTTCTCTATGAACACCATAGTTTTTATTGGAATGATCTTCCCTATTATACCTATCCCAATCTCTTTGATTAAGTTCCTCATCAATAGCATCCATTGCTTCAAGTACTTCATCAAAATCACCATTTAGTACTGAGCCCGAATCCCAATCTGTCTCAGATATAATTTCTTTTTTTCTTTTTCTGAGTAAATCATCATCCGACGAACTCAACCATCTTTTACTAAAAACCCCATTTACAATATCTCCTTCATACTATTTTTTCATACACAAAGCATCCCAAACCAATCTAAATATTTAAAATTATTAACTAGCTATTTTAACAAATTAGGAAAATCCTACTTTCTAATCTTGTAGCTAATATTACAACCGTAATATCATGTAAACATCAATGGCATTCATTTCTATTTAAGATCAATCTTTTTTTCTTAATCGGCTATAATATCACAAGTAATGGTCATTAAACCACCATCCTTTGCATCGTATCCAAAATCCAACTCATATTTGTGATCCTTATCATAGTATCTAGCAAACCCCTGTGTATCATCTATTCCATATATATCCATTACTGTGAAATCGTAATTTTTTAGTTCTGTATCATATTTTTTAAAGTCATCCGCTGTTGCCTTCTCAATTGATGCATAATAACTACTAGAAGAATCCCTCATTATATTAATGTTTTTATCCGAAAACAAAGTCTTTACATCTGGAATAAGCGTTGATATAACATCACCTTCTACCTCCGTCACAACCTCGCTATCGGCTCCACAAGAACTAGAACCACTCTCCGAATTACCTTTCTCAGATCCACAACCAACAAGTCCTAAACATAAACTTCCAATAGCCAATATCAATAATTTTCTCTTCATAATTTCTTGTATGATTATTTAGAAGCTAATAATCATTCGTTCCTTTCATTTTAATATCGTGGTTCAATACATTCAGATACTGTGGACTTTTGATTTTTCCCTGTAGCTCTGACTACTCATAGGAGTGTATTGCCGCTACCTTTATCTGAATTGTTTATAGCTGGATGTTGCCGGAGTAATCCGAGTACTTATTTCCATCAAGTCTACGATGATAATCGCTGGTGGATATCACGGTATCAGACTTTAGAAAGGGAGGTACAACCTCATGATTTATGTAGGCATTGACATTGCCAAACTCAATCACTTTGCCTCAGCCATATCTTCTGATGGCGAAGAACTAATCAAGCCGTTCAAATTTACAAATGACAATGATGGCTTCCAACTGCTGCTTTCCAAGCTAGATCCTCTAGACAAGGACAGCCTCATCATTGGTCTTGAATCAACGGCACACTACGGCGACAACCTTGTTCGATATCTTGTTGCTAAGAATTACAAAGTGTGTGTGTTGAACCCCATCAAGACTTCTGCTATGCGTAAGAGCAACATTCACAAAACGAAGACTGACAAAGTCGACACATACATCATTTGCAAAGCTCTCATGATGCAGGAATCTCTCAGATTTGTGACCTTTTATGATCTTGATCTGATGGACTTAAAAGCCCTTGGACGATTCCGTCAGAAAACCATTAAGCAGCGAACCCGCCTAAAGATTCAGCTGACTTCTTACGTGGATGAGATATTCCCTGAATTGCAGTATTTCTTCAAATCAGGTCTGCATCAAAAATCTGTCTATGCGCTTCTCAAGGAAGCACCAACACCGAAAGCTATTGCTTCTATGCATATGACTCATCTGGCTCATCTTCTCAAAGTGAACTCGCATGGACGCTTTGACAAAGAGATGGCACAGCAGTTAAGAGTTCTCGCACAGAAGTCTGTCGGTGCCAGCGACAGTTCTCTATCTATCTAGGTAACTCACACCATACAACAAATAGAGTTACTCGATAGCCAATTAGAAAGAGTTGAAGCTGAAATGACGGAAATCATGAAATTCAATGATTCTGTCATTATGACCATTCCTGGTATCGGATATATCAATGGAGGAATGATACTTGGTGAAATCGGTGATATTCACCGTTTCTCCAGCTCCAACAAGCTGCTTGCATATGCCGGTTTGGATCCTTCTGTCTATCAGTCTGGAAACTTTCAGGCTAAGAAGACCAGAATGTCAAAACGTGGATCCAAAGTCCTCAGATATGCACTTGTTAATGCAGCTCACAATGTTGTTAAAAATAATGCCACCTTCAAGGCTTACTACGAAGCCAAGATGGCTGAAGGCCGGACTCACTATAATGCCCTCGGGCACTGTGCCGGCAAGCTCGTCAGAATCATCTGGAAAATGATGACTGACAACGTGGAATTTAACCTCGATTAAGAGATCTGGATACCCACATCATAGATTTGGTTAAAAGCACCCACCAGGGAGCCTTATTAAAGTTACCCATTTTTACCACGAAAAGGATTTACTAATTTCCAGCTAATTTAAGCTTGACTTTTCATAGCTGGTCTCCTATCAGATAATATCATCCTTCGTTATTGAATTTTCATAGCCGCACTTAGTACATATCCAATGTTCAGCATAAGGATTAAAGCCACTTTGATCATTTAAGTATGCATTGCAACTATCACAATACCAATCAATGCCTAATGCACTTCCATTTCCTTCATCGTCAATATCTATTTGATCGCCATCTATTTCATATCCACAGGACGAACAAACCCAACAAGCTTTATAATCCTCATCTTTCCAATATGCTTTTGCTCCACATACCGGACATGAAATTCCATCTGAATAATCCTCCTCATCATCTGCGTTACCAATACTACTAAATAAATCATTTAAAAATCCCATAGTCTCACCTCCATTTTTTATTTTACTATATAGACTCATGGAATACAATAATTCAAAAGTTCCTTCATAAACATCTTTTAACCCCGAATATATCAAATATAAGTCTACACAACAATCCCTTAAAACGAGAGACGGGATATCCCGCCTCTCAAAAGGGAAGGAAGGTGAATATATAGTCAATCACTGTTTTACCAGTAATTATGAATCGCACATATTACAGTACCATTGGTGCCTGGTCCCATGAACACATGAAAAAGGGCAGTGCCTGTATTTAGGCAACTACCCTCATAAGTTGTTATTGATTTGTTTTTCGTTTTTTACGATACAGACTGTATAACAGAAGGATACTTGAACCAATCAACATGACTTCCCACAATAGAAGATTATTTCTATCGCCTGTTTCTACACTGCCTTTATCATTACTTGGCTTATTGGTATTCGGTTTATCTGTATCTGGATTAACCGGTACAGCCTTAACAGTTACTTTAACCGTCTTTGTAGCAGTAGCACCCTGACTATCTGTTACCTGATATGTCACTTCATAAGTTCTGGCTTTGTATCTATTGCATTGTGAATGATGTCATATTTCTCTTTTTATTCTTGGTATGTTATAATAGTCAGATTGAAGCAGTTAATGCCATATATGTCATATTTCCCTTTTTATTTTTGGTATGTTATAATATATGGATGATTTAGCATCTAAAGATTTAAGTCATATTTCCCTTTTTATTCTTGGTATGTTATAATAGGGTAGCAAAAAAGCTAGGATTTTCAACAAATCCTAGCTTTTTCACGTTAAAAAATCATATGATATCCAGCAAATTTGTGCTTCCTTTTTCTTCTTTTTTTGTTGTTCCCACCAGTATTTTCATCGAAGAATACTGTTTATCCGTGAGAACCAACATTCTTACAGAACCCGTTTCTGGAAGATTTTCATTCAGACGCCCTTCATGTTTCCTTACCGCATCCATCCCATTGCACACACGAACATATACCGAATATTGCAA
Source organism: Coprococcus sp. RTP21428st1_C9_RTP21428_210409 (assembly GCF_040227395.1). Taxonomy (NCBI): domain Bacteria; kingdom Bacillati; phylum Bacillota; class Clostridia; order Lachnospirales; family Lachnospiraceae; genus Coprococcus; species Coprococcus sp. RTP21428st1_C9_RTP21428_210409. Next base: position 9,304 of record NZ_JBEHVV010000003.1, on the reverse strand, counting down.
CATACAATATCCATCATTCAACAGAAATTTACGGAAACTGTATGCGCATCTTCTATCCTTCTTCGTCTTTGTTGGAATATCAAAAAATACAATCAATCTCATAAATTTACTCATAATTATGTCTTTCCAGCTCTATCAATTCTGGGATTTCAAGTTCATCCTTATTACCCATCAAAATAGAATTATAACTTGCTACCATTTTATCTATGGCATGATGTATTACATGTTTTTCTCCATGTATATCCATGTCATAATTCACAATATCCACCAATTGATACCGCATCTCTTTGCTTAGCTCTTTTCCTTCTTCCATATGTAGCTGTGTATAAACAAAATAATCAACAATTGCTCGATACGGCTCAATAAAATCATCTGCAAGATTGAAATTGTTCAGCTGGCTATGATGATTAATTCCAAGAGAAGGCTCAAACCCATAACATACTATTGACCTAGATATATGACCTCGCAATATACTATATCCATAGTTAAGTGCCGCATTTATTCCGTTGTCATCTCCCCGAGTAAAGTCGTTGCCAAATAAGCTTTTAAAGTACAATGCTGCTGCCTGCGCTTCTACATTTGTCTTATCACCAGACTGCACCTTTTTTGTCATATTGTATAATTGATCGGCATTCTTTTTGCCGCACAATTTTAAGCACATCGCCTGATTAGCTATCTTTTGTTTTACAATTTGCTGCCATATCCTGTTTTGTCTTGGTTTTGTTATCGCAAGCTGCGCAGTGAGCATCTTAAAATGTCTGCTATGTCTTGCTATAGGAAGAACAACTGTAGATGGTAGATGCTTTTCATCGCATATATAAACCAGACATCCATTCTCACTTAACCGCTGCAAGACTCCACTTGAAATCATAATTCCCGCATGCTCAAGCACAAGACAGTTTATATCCTCAAGCGGCACACACATATCTTCATTTCCGATTACCAATTGATAGTTATGAACAGAAATCCCTATATTCCTAGTCACAATGATATTACGATATGCCACCTATAACCACTCTCTTTCTTCTTTGGAACAAGAATATATATTTCCAAGTATATCAACATTTAATTTTTCAAAAATTGCTAGATTTTGTATACACAACCTAACATAAGACTTTGCGCCGAGATCATGTTGTACATAGCTTATCCCTGCAGAATAGCGATCACTGGTTTTATAATAACCATTTTCTATTTCTTTATTTTTCTTTTGTACTTTTATAAGGTCATCTGGATATAAGCTAAACAGGAAATCTTTATCATCCATTTTTTCCCAATCCGCAGTCTCCTTATGGGCAACTACAGCCTTTGTTGGCATCCTGTGCAAATATAAATCTTTATAATATACCGGAACCATATAATATTTGCCATCTTTCCTGAATATATCGCATCGGTACATCCCTCCTCTATCTTTGACTCCTTCTCTATCTATATCTTCACCTCTTCCTCTAACCTTAACCTGATCATCAGCTACTCCTACATAGAGTTTAACTTTTTTTACAATCGGGCCATCAGATCCATCCTTCTTAGGTTTATAAAATGGCTCTGCAAATGCATCTTTTGCATTTCCATATCGAATTAGTCTATCAAGTAATTTATTATATAGTAGCACGTCGTCTTCCGGTCGATAATAATCTTTAATCTGCTTTTTGCCATTCACCTCTATCAGCTTTAGCTTGTCAAGGCTTGTTTTTTCTACAGTTCTTGAACTCGCCTCATCAACAGCCCGAATAGTATTCTCGCTTATTACCCCTGTTTTTTTCTTCACTGGAAGTCGTGATACAAAAATCGGCTTAGGTATATCACCCATGTAGCCTCTATCTTTTGCCATCTCGATATAATCTTCTGGATGATCTGCCATAACCATCTCTACTTCCTCTCGAAACCATTTCCACGGCAGTGCTGTTGTTTCTAATATTTCGCCGGTTCTCCTATCAACAAGCTTATTCCCTTTTCGAACAACGCCACCCAACTCTTCTTGCTTATATATATTACTCATTTTCCAGATCATTTTTTCCGTGCAACACGCAATCACAATTGCATCCTGAGCATGGTGTTTATCACTTTTCTCTCTATCCTTTTCGAGCCCCCATTCATGTCTAAGTCTGGCTGTTACACCTCCGTTTAGAGGATATACATGTTTATTTCTAGCCCCATTAAAATATGGTTCAACTACCAAATGTCTGCGAATCAAATCTGCAACTACCTTAGTTGTATATCTCGTATCATTTAAGTTTCTAGATCGCCATTCGTCAGAATCTGATGACTTTGTAAGCGCATTTTTTCTCTTTCCAGGACTTAACACATAATTATTAACCATTTTTACGAATTTGTTCCATGCCTCATCGTCATGTCCAATATATTCATGCGGTGTATGGTTTTTCTTGTCCTGATTATCCTTCTTTTTTACGAGCATCTTATTATTAAAGCTGTCGTTGAACGAACGGCTATATGGGATAATATGATCCACCTCATATTTTTCATAATCCAGTATATCCTCAACTGGTATTAATTTTTCCGAATACAGATCCATCTGACTCTGATTCTTCCAAAGACGATACCTCAGTATATCTTTCCGACGTATATCACTTTCAATCTTTCCAAAATTCTCACTTATGAACTTTATTGCCTCTTTCTTCTCTTTATTATTATTTTTTTGAGCAGTGGCAATTTTCTTTTTTACCTCCCCAGAATGTGGCAAATCCCTTGCCATTTCAATGTGAATTTCTACCGGGCTACCATATAGCTTAACTATTTCATTTAGAATCCGTACAGTTCTACGAACAGCACGTTTGACCGTGGGATTCATTATTTTGTCCACTGCCTCATTCAATAATTCTTTTGAAATATATTTTGTCTTCACGCCGTCTGTACTTAAGCTGTCATATCCCACCCGTAAACATGATTCCATATATGAATAACCAGCTTCCAATTCAGGCATCAGCTTCTTCATTACCTTAAACGACAAGTTATGAAATTTTGCATAATTCAGCTTTAGCAGTTTTTCTATCTGCGCTTGATTTAGCGATAAATCTGATAATTCTTCTCGTCTTTTTTCTTCCGATTTGTAATATGTCAACACCTTACCCACAGAATCCATCAACTGTTTTTGCTCTTCCGTCAAATCCTTATAAGATAAATTCAAAATATCTTTTACTTCATGCCAATATTTAAGCGAAATAAAGTCGCTCTTTTTTTCTGTATCCAATATCCTTTGCTTAAAGTCACCATTATTAACCTTAGAATATGTCAAGCCTCCAAATCGTTCTTCCAAATCAAGCTTTAGTTCTTTTCGTATAGCATTATATTTTACCACCTTAGTCTTATATGCAAGCTTTATTACTGCACTCTTTTCATCCTCATTAAGTGGTCTCTCATTCCCGTCGGCAGTACAAATTCGCAGATGATTTATTTTTTCAAGCAGTACGAATCGCTCCGATATATACGAGGCTTTACATGCTCTTTTCTCTCCCTTCTCGAATGTACATTCACCAACCATCTTTTCAATCAGATTACCTCCATATGGACTTCCTTCACCTGGTCCTCCATCATAATTCCTCTGACTCTGCATAATGCTTAAAAATCGTTCTTCTAATTCTTTTGTCGCGAGAGTATTACCTAATTCCCTCTGCTTTTCAAATATTATCCGAACCTCTTCAACAAGCAAATCTCTGCTAATCGAATTACTATAGTTTCCCTCCGAATTTCGTGCCACTAGCAATTCATTTTCTTCACTGCTTCCACACCTTTTTTGTCTAAATTTAGCATCCTTATATATCATTTCCCCGGCTGTACGATATCCATGCTCATGCATATATTTTTTGTTTTCAGAAATTGCTGATAAAACTTTTTTGTCGTCTTCATCCTCCTGCTCATGCACTGCAGTACTCTTATACCCACGATGTTTGGCAAAATATATAAGAAGCTGTGCCAGTTCTCTATTATCCAGTATATATACTGGTTCATCCTGAATTGCAGCCCACCTGAGGAAATACACATCCTCAACTGCTCCTGAGTAATACTCATCCATATCCTTTTTTGAGACTATATTCATTTCCTGCAATAGGCTTTTCACTCGCTGTATTCTATGTGCCTTTCTACGTACAAGCCTTCTTCCAGATCTATACCCTCTTCTATTTGCTGTCGCCGTTATTTTTTCTTTCCCTACAGTAACCTCATCAAACGTGTGTACTCCAGCACGCACAATCCCGCATACATTGTCTTCTCCATCCAGCAAAAGAACTGCCCATCCAACAGACGCAATTCCAATATCCAGCCCCAATACATATCTAATTTTCTTTCGCATACTTTTCTCCTCCCTCTGTCATTATTGCAAAAAATCCCATTCACTCATAACGAATGAATGGGATAGGTTCGGCATACGCACGAATGCGCAGCCTTGTCACATTAACCTTTTTATTCTTGGTATGTTATAATAGTTATTATGACATATATTATTATAATCTAACATAAAGCACCATGTCAATCAAAGAAAATCAAACAAAACAGGAGCAAAACATATTCCCTCGTCTACTATACAAATAGTAAAATCACCTCCCATTTCCCCCTTATTTTTCCACTCACAGCGTCACTCTGCGCTTTATAAACGCATTTGCCAAAACCTATTGACACAGCGATTTGAATGGTCTAAAGTGTGCCTACCGGCCGGATAAAATACTAAGGAGGAACACTCTTGCCAACAACAAGAAAACTTTATGACTGCATCTTCAAGAAGATTCTCACGCTGTCCTCGAAAGCTGTGATCAACATGATTAACGGCCTGTTCAACATGTTTTACGATCCGGAAAACTCAACAGTATCTTATCACTGGACTGAAAATGTTCACGATAATCAGAATTCTATGACCACAACTCTGGCCGACACCATACTCGTAATCAACAATTCCGATGCATATCATATGGAAGCGCAGATGAAAAAGGATGATTCTATTGTATTCCGTGTATTTTCATATGGAGCGGGATATGCAGATCAGACTAAGGAGATACTGCAGGACGAAGAGGGCTGTCAGGTATATCGAATTCATTTTCCTGAACCCTGTGTGATATATCTGAGCAATGTACCAAAATCAGTACCTGATACATATTCGTTGCAGGTGGGATTCGAGCATACCCAGAACATAACCTATAACGTCCCTGTTACAAAACTCACGTCCTGCTCCGTAAAGGAAATAAACGACAGGAAAATGATCATCCTGATTCCATTCTACATTCTGAAACTCCGCGAAAAGCTGAGGAATAAGAAAGCACGTACACCAGAGAATATAGCCTCATTGAAAAGCCTCATCAAAACAGATATAATGGGTAGCATAGACAAGAACGTGGAACTTGGGAATATAACAGCTGAGGATGGAGCACAACTATACAGATTTACTCAGATGCTTTATACTCGCCTATATTCCCAGTTTGAAGAGACCGAGGAGGTTACGGATATGGTGGAACAGTCGATTATTACATTTGTGGATGTTTTTCAGGAAGAGAAAGCCAGGATGGAAAAACGTATGGCTGAGATGGATAAGGAGATTGCCGACAAAGACAAGAAGCTCGCCGACAAGGACAACGAGCTTGCCGAATTAAGGGCAGAAATAGCCAGACTTAAAGGTTCTGACAAATAAATATTTCATATTACTACTTTCTATACAAAAGCGAAGGACGAAGGCATAAAACACCTCCGTCCTTCGCTTTATTATTATATTACTACGTGATCTTTTTTAGATGTAGTTTCCATCGTGAACCTGAGCCGCGTCGTATACAGACTCCTTTCGGATCTCGTCTGCTATCTCGTCTGAGTCAAGCTCGCCGTCAGCATTCCAGTCGCCATTGTAAACCTCGGCGCCTTCTACCTTGATTCCTGCGATCTGCTGCTCGCTTGCGAAGAGAAGCACGATGATTCCGGCATGATGAAGATGCTTTAATACAGCATTTACATCCTCGCGGATATCTGGAGCGTACAGATATGTATGACGTCCGTCGATGCTGAGCTTCTTCTCCACCGACTCAACGAAATCTCTTGTGACATTGCCTGCTGCAAATGGAACTATGACAGCCTTCTGTCCCTTGATCGCTGCACGCACATTTCTGTCTATGCGTCCCTCGTAAAGTCCGGTCTCCTCAGTGTGAACCTCCTCGACAACACCGCAGGCACTTGTCATGTCTGTTACACGGTCGATGAGTATGAGTTCTCCGAGAGTCTTATGCTTCTTGAACTCGTCAACCACGATCCTGTCGGCAAATGCGATCCTGCAGACTGCGATACCATTCTTCGCAAGGGTGTCCGCTGATTTCTGCTCACCTGTATTTACATCTATGGTGTAATCGATATGTGTAACTGTACCAGGGATCATTTTTGTTCCGAGCTTCACGAAGAAGTTCTTGCCATTGTACAGCTCATCGTCATCCATCCAGAGGAGTGTTGCGGTGATCGAAGATGCAACCTTTGCGTCTGAATCAACTGTGAGCACACATCCTCTTGACACATCAACCTCACGGTCAAGCTGTATTGTTACAGGCTGTCCCTTCTGTGCTGAGTCCACTGTGTCAAATCCCACATGGATGCTCTTGACCTTTGCGGTCTCGTTGCTTGGGAGTGTGTTGATCTCGTCTCCAACGTGGATCTCACCATCCTCGATCTGACCCTGGAAACCTCTGAATGTGTGGTCAGGACGGCACACTCTCTGAACAGGCATATAGAATCCTGCCTCTGTGTTATCCTCTGCGATATCTATATCCTCAAGGTATGTAAGGAGTGCTGGACCCTCATACCAAGGAATGTTCTCTGACTTCTTTGTCACATTGTCACCCTCTGTCGCTGACACAGGGATGATCGTGATATTTGGCAGACTGAGCTCTGATGACAGCTCATTTATCTGCTCAACTATCTCGTTGAAACGCTTCTCATCGTATCCGACAAGATCCATCTTATTTACCGCAAATACAAAGTATCTGATTCCCATCAGTGCGCAGATCCTTGCATGTCTTCTGGTCTGCACGAGCACGCCCTGCTTTGCATCGATAAGGATGACTGCCAGATCGGCAAATGATGCGCCAACCGCCATATTTCTTGTGTACTCCTCATGACCCGGTGTATCTGCCACGATGAAGCTTCTCTTGTCTGTTGTAAAATATCTGTATGCAACGTCGATGGTGATACCCTGCTCACGCTCTGCCATCAGTCCGTCCAGAAGAAGTGAATAGTCGATGGCACCGCCACGGCTTCCTACCTTGGAATCAAGCTCCAGAGCCTTCTCCTGATCTGCATATAAAAGCTTTGAATCGTATAATATATGTCCTATAAGTGTTGACTTTCCGTCATCTACACTTCCGCATGTTATAAATTTAAGTAATCCGCTCATCTTAGAAGTATCCCTCCCTCTTTCTACGCTCCATGCTGCCTGCTGCCTCATTGTCTATAACTCTGGTGGTTCTCTCTGAGGATACCGCACTGAGCGTCTCCTCAATGATTTCAGGGAGTGTGTCCGCTGTGGACTCCACGCCGCCTGTCAGTGGATAGCATCCGAGAGTTCTGAAACGAACGCTCTTCATCTCTATCTTCTCGCCGGGTCTGAGCTTCATTCTGTCATCATCAACCATGATGATATTGCCGTCACGGTATACAACAGGTCTCTCCTTTGCAAAGTACAGTGATGGAATCTCTATGTTCTCACGCTCTATATACTCCCATATATCAGCCTCTGTCCAGTTGGAAAGTGGGAATACTCTGACCTCCTCGCCCTTCTGGATCTTGGTGTTGAACAGCTTCCACATCTCCGGTCTCTGGTTCTTTGGATCCCAGGCATGCTGAGCATTTCTGAATGAAAGAATTCTCTCCTTCGCACGGGACTTCTCCTCGTCTCTACGTCCGCCACCAAATGCTGCTGTGAAACCGTATTTGTCAAGAGCCTGCTTGAGCGCCTGTGTCTTCATGATATCTGTGTATGCTGAGCCGTGGTCAAATGGATTGATGCCCTTCTTGACACCTTCCTCGTTGATGTACTCGATCATGTCAAGTCCGTATTTCTTCGCTGTCTTGTCTCTGAACTCGATCATTTCCTTGAACTTCCATGTTGTATTTACATGCAAGAATGGAAATGGCGGCTTCTCAGGATAGAATGCCTTGAGTGCCAGATGAAGCATTACCGAGCTGTCCTTTCCTATGGAATAAAGCATAACCGGCTTCTCACACTCCGCAGCAACTTCGCGGATGATGTATATCGCCTCTGCCTCCAGTTCGTCAAGATGTGATAATGTACCCATATCTATACCAACCTTTCTTCTTTTTAATATTTATTAGCTTCCTTCTTGTCTATCACTATCTGGTCTGTGGTGCCATCCATCTTGCGGATATTCCACAGAAGCAGATCTCCTTTGTTCTCCACCGACATCTGACTTCCCATTCCGCCGATGTCAGCTCCGAGATATAATGAGATGGCGTCAAATGCGCACTCCTTGATACAGGAAGAGCATCCCCAACAATCCTTTGGGTATTTCATGAATATCTGTCCATCCTCATCTCTCTTTATGAGGGAACCCGGGCAAACATTTGCACATTTGCCGCAGTTTTTGCAAAGCTCTTTATTTATCACTATGCTCATATACATCCCCCTTTCCTTGGAACATCAGCCCATTTGAAGTCGCCTTCGGCGAGGGGCTGACGCTGCATGCCAGATTTCCTTCGGGAATCTGGCACATATTGCCTAGCTCACGATGTATCATCTTAAGCTCGCCGTCCACCATCTTTGAGTTGACAAATATCTCCCAGTCTTTGCTCTTCTCCGGGTAGTCCAGGTTCTCAGCAAAGCTGTGCCATCTCGTCTCCTTCCTGTCCTTCAGGTGTGCGATTACAGAGAGTGCAACTGTGAGCCTCTCCTTCACCTCATACACAAACATGAGCTCGTGCATGTCGTGGGCACTTATGTGCCATACAAGTTTCTGGAGCTGCTCTATCTTCTCCTTTGCCAGCTCAAGCTGTTTCTCGTTGAACTGGTAATGGGTAGATATTCCTCCGGCATAGTTGTCCATGACCTTCTGCATGGCTTCCTCTATCGCCTCGTATGTGAACATCTTCTCGTCTGTGTCGAGGAAATGGTCATACTCTTCTATCTTTCTGTCAAATGCTGTCTCCTCGTCAAGCTCCGGTTCTGTATATCCCTCGTCAAGCTGCTTTACCATGGCAATGGCTGCTATCTCTCCCTCAACCATCGCTCCGGTCACATACTTCTGTGGACATCCGCCCGCCACATCTCCGGCTGCGAACAGCCCGCGTATTGTGGACTCTCTGTCGTTGTCCACCC
>NZ_JBEHVV010000002.1:87716-114969 GCF_040227395.1 Coprococcus sp. RTP21428st1_C9_RTP21428_210409 | reverse complement strand
TTAAGTGGCATGTCCACCAGCATCCTCGCCCTGTTGTAAACATTCAGCTTTGAACCACTGGAATCCACATCACAGCTCACTATCATGCCCTGCGGCAGCTTCTTCTGAAGCGAAGGGTACAAACCTCTTCCGCAGGTGTGATTAGGCATACAGCCAAATGGCTGAACCGCCAGAACCTTTGGACACTCATGGAGTATGTGTCCCGTTATCTCCGCGCCGATTAGCCAGCCATCTCCTGTTTTATATCCCCAGCTCACATACCCATCAGCCTCACGCTTCATCGTGAAGAAATCCTCCATGGTATAGAACTCATATTTTCTAAGCGCCTCTATCATCGCTCTCTGCAGGCTGCCGAAAAACTTCAGCCCCGCCTTGTAAAGCAGAGATTCAAATGTCATATTGTCCGTGAGATGTGAATCCATATAGTACATGGCATACCAAGAAAGCCCATTTGTATGGCTCTCACATCCATTTGACTCAAGGAACTTTATCATATCCCAGTTTCCCAAGTGGCAATATTTTATGTACAGTTCCCCAACTATCCCAACACGCTGTTTTCTCTTATCATTCAGCCTTATCCTTGAAAAATCCCTGGCTATCCTGTCGAAATTCCTCTTCATCTTTCCAAGTGTCAGATTCTTTCCCTCTTTCAGATCTCTGGACAGGATATTTATCCACTTCTGCCAAACCTTTTGCGACTGCCCCTTTTTCACCTCATTTGGCCTTGTCTGATTGAGGAGCAGCATGAGTATATCTCCGTAGAAAAGTCCGAACAGTGCTCTCCACACCATGAATGGCTGCACACGCATCTGGCAATCCTTCTCCAACCCCTTAACATTCAGGGATAGTATCTTTGCCCTGTCAAATCCAGCCTTTCTCACCGACTCCTTTAACACATGTAGATAATTAGCTCCCCTGCAGGCATCCCCCGCCGTCGGCATGAGAAGTCTTGTCCGGTTGATGTCATACTTGCCTGACTGCAGTGCATCTATCATCTGCCCGGCATTTAACACTATCGGATAGCACATATCATTGTTCACGTACTTAAGTCCCACATCCGTGATATGATCCTCATTTGACAGTATGACCGGATGATAATCCTTTGAATAAAAGGCGTATTTTATCAGAGGAAAATGAGCATCCAGCATGGCAGGGATCAGCAGTATATATTTTTCATTCCATGCGTTCTCGTCTATCTTATACATAATTTACTCCCCATATACTTTGCAGTTATATAACGTATTTGCAGCACTTCAATCAAATATGACATTGTTTGAAAATGGACAACCCCTGGTCCATTTTCAAACAAGCTTAAATATCTAATCTAATTTCAATCAACTTACATTATAACTTCTTTTGCATGCACCTAGCCACTGTTTACTAATTAATTATGTTAAACTTATTTTTTGATATAACAAAACACAGGTACTATATAAAATGTCACACCCGTTACAATGGTTTTAACATCTTATATAGCACCTGTGTCTCAACACAAATATTTTTATAGACTGCTAGAGCATAGGCTGGGAACTGAACTATCGATGATTTTCCCGGTTCTTGTTCTTAAGTTTATTCCAGAATACTCTTTGCAAGCTTCTGCTCCTCATCAGTAGGCGGGTCGATTCCCTCAAGCTTATATGGTATTCCAAGTCTCTCCCACTCAGGGATTCCGAGCTTGTGATATGGAAGTACCTCAACTTTATCTACAGTCTTAAGAGTGTCTATGAACTCCTTAGTCTTTCTCAGATCATCCTCATCAGTTGTGATGGTTGGTACCAGTACGTGTCTGATCCACATATGCTTACCCTGATCTGACAGATACTGTGCAAGATCAAGTATATTGCTGTTGGAGAATCCTGTGAGATCTCTATGCTTGTCATCATTGATCTGCTTGATATCAAGCAGGAACAAATCTGTGAGGTTCATCAGCTCATTGAATTTGGAGAAGAATGGCTCCTCCCTTGTAAATGGATTGCCGGCTGTATCTATTGTTGTATGAATACCCTCAGCCTTTGCAAGCTTGAAAAACTCGATGAGGAAATCCATCTGAAGCAGCGCCTCACCACCGCTCACTGTTATACCACCACCGTTTTTCCAATATGGCTTATAGCGGAGCGCCTGCTTTAACAGGTCCTCAGGGGTCCTCGCCTCAATCTTGACGCCCTTATCCTTCAGCAGCTTTGTATTCTCTTCTATCTTCTTCTCAAGTTCTTCTCTCTCAGCATCGCTTGTTTCATCTGAGTAAAGCTTACTATAGTCTGTCACAAGATTCCATGTCTCTGGGTTGTGACAATATTTACATCTCATCTTGCAGCCCTGTAAAAAAACTACAAATCTTATGCCTGGACCATCTACTGCTCCAAAGCTCTCTGTCGAATGGACATATCCTAAAACCTGTTTCTTTTCAGACATATTTCACCTCTAAGTTCTTCCTATTCAAATACAACTCTCAATTAATGAAAGTAATTACAAACAAAACTACATGTCTATTATCTCTTATAAAAATGATATAAATACATATTCTTAAAAAAAGTCCCGGAGAGGTTATCCCCGGGACCATGGTTCTTGTTATATCTGACAAAGCATCTATAACTTCACTGAAAATCCAGCGTCAGCTAAGAATTAAAGTGAGTCATGGAATGTTCTGTTGATAACATCGAGCTGCTGCTCACGTGTAAGTGATATGAACTTAACAGCATATCCTGATACACGGATTGTGAAGTTAGCGTACTCTGGCTTATCTGGATTCTCCATAGCATCAAGGAGCTTATCCTTACCAAATACGTTTACGTTCAGATGATGAGCGCCCTGATCGAAGTATCCATCCATTGCGCTTACAAGCTTTGTAGCTCTCTCTTCCTCATCATGTCCAAGTGCTGATGGGTTCATTGTCTGTGTATTTGAGATACCATCCAGTGACCACTCATAAGGAATCTTTGCAACAGAGTTAAGTGATGCAAGAAGTCCTGATGTCTCAGCGCCGTAGCTTGGGTTAGCACCTGGTGCAAATGGTGTCCAAGCACGTCTTCCATCTGGAAGGTTACCTGTGTACTTACCATAAACTACGTTAGATGTGATTGTAAGGATAGATGTTGTAGGCTCTGAATTACGATATGTGTGTCTCTTCTTGATGTCTGTAAGGAACTCATGAAGAAGCCATACACCGATGTTATCAGCTCTGTCGTCATCGTTACCATACTTAGGGAACTCGCCTTCGATCTCGAAGTCCTCAGCAAGTCCTGTCTCTGCGTTACGGATAACCTTAACCTTAGCGTACTTGATTGCTGACAGTGAGTCGATTACGTGTGAGAATCCAGCGATACCTGTTGCAAATGTACGACGTACATCTGTATCGATAAGTGCCATCTCAGCTGACTCATAGTAGTACTTGTCATGCATGTACTGGATGAGGTTAAGAATATTTACATAAAGTCCTGCTAACCAGTCAAGCATCTTCTTGTACTTAGCAAGTACTTCATCATAGTCAAGGTACTCTGATGTGATAGGTGAGTACTCTGGACCTACCTGCATTGGCTTACCAGTCTTCTTGTCAAGGAACTTCTCATCCTTACCACCATTGATAGCGTAAAGAAGACACTTAGCAAGGTTTGCACGAGCTCCGAAGAACTGCATCTCCTTACCAGTCTGTGTAGCTGATACACAGCAGCAGATTGAGTAATCATCGCCCCAGATTGGCTTCATTACATCATCGTTCTCATACTGGATTGAGCTTGTTCTTACAGAGATCTTAGCAGCATACTTCTTGAATGTATCCTGAAGAGCTGATGAGTAAAGAACTGTAAGGTTTGGCTCTGGAGCTGGTCCCATGTTCTCAAGTGTATGAAGGAATCTGTAATCGTTCTTTGTAACCATTGAACGTCCATCAACACCGATACCACCAACCTCAAGAGTAGCCCATACAGGATCTCCTGAGAACAGCTCGTTGTATGACTTAATTCTTGCGAACTTAACCATACGAAGCTTCATTGTGAAATGATCGATAAGCTCCTGAGCCTCAGCCTCTGTAAGCTTACCAGCCTTCATATCTCTCTCAATATAGATATCAAGGAATGTAGATACACGTCCAACTGACATAGCTGCACCGTTCTGAGTCTTGATAGCTGCAAGGTATCCGAAGTATAACCACTGAACAGCCTCTTTAGCGTTTGAAGCTGGCTTTGAAATGTCATATCCGTATGACTGAGCCATAACCTTCATCTCTTTGAGACGCTTGATCTGCTCTGCAAGCTCTTCTCTCTGACGGATGACATCATCAAACATGTTGCCATCGCCACAGTTAGCCTTATCCTCTTCCTTCCAAGCGATAAGCTGATCAATACCGTAAAGAGCAACTCTTCTGTAGTCACCTACGATACGTCCACGACCATATGTGTCAGGAAGTCCTGTTACGATATGTGTATGACGAGCTGCCATCATCTCTGGTGTGTAAGCATCAAATACTGCCTGGTTGTGTGTCTTGTGATACTCAGTGAAGATCTTGTGGAAGTTCTCGTTTGGAGTATATCCATACATCTGAAGAGCCTCCTCAGCCATCTTGATACCACCATAAGGCATAAATGCTCTCTTAAGTGGCTCATCTGTCTGAAGACCTACAACCTGCTCAAGATCCTTTGTCTCTGGATCAATGTAGCCTGGGCCATAAGATGTGATGCTTGATACAACATCAGCATCCTCCTTTAAAACTCCACCGTTATCTCTCTCAGCCTTCTGAAGTGCCTGAAGCTTATCCCAAAGCTTGTTAGTAGCATCTGTTGGGCCTGCAAGGAAACTCTCGTCTCCATCGTACTGTGTGTAGTTGTTCTGGATGAAGTCTCTTACATTACACTCTTCCTTCCAGAGTCTACCTGTGAATGATTCCCATTCCTGGTTCTGTAACATGATAAAATTTCTCCTTTCAGTGTTTTAATATGTGAAAATGTGACACACTATTTACTTATTATACAGAATAATCTTCTATAATTCAATAATGCTTATCACATTCCTTGCTTTTCATTTGTAAGTATATTATACTTTACTCATAAATTCGGTTGTTATAACCACGTAATAAAGATTTAAACAACTTTTTTTGAAAAAATTTGAGAAAATATATGAATAATATATATTGTGTATGGACAAGGGATAATTTATTACACATATACAATATACTGTGTTTTGAAAAAATATAAATCCTATAGCTGAAAGCCTGATCGCACCCCTGCATCATGACACCTTGTCACTATAATATCCTACGCTGCAGACTGCTTCTCTGCATAGAAATAAATAATAAGATGGAGGTTATGTATGAAACTTAAAATTCCTCAATATCAATTGTCTGAAGTACTCAACATGATGGCATTTAAAGGAATCTCGGAAGCCGATATCAAAACCATGATGGATCTCAGGATCCTGCGCGAACACTATTACAGATACAACTCCACGATATTCAAAGCCGGCGAAATAACCGAGGAGCTTGGAATAGTAATCAAAGGCCGGGTAATAGTTGAGAATGTAGATTACTGGGGATCCAAAAGTATCCTGAGTTCCGCTCTTCCGGGAAAGGTGTTCGGTGAAACATACGCCCTGTCTGGACACAAACTCATGATCGACGCAAGAGCAACAGAGCCTACCATAGTATTCCTGCTCAACGCACAGGATATCATGTCCGGCAAATACAACAGTTATCCGTGGCATCTGCAAATGCTCAAGAACCTTCTCCTGCTGTCATCAAGAAGGAGTCTCACACTCTCACTTCACATCTTCTATATAAAGCCAAAGAAGATACGTGAGCGTGTCAGCTATTATCTCTCAGGACTTGCCAGCTCTCTTGGAACAACTGAGTTCGATATCCCATTTAACAGGGAACAGTTTGCCGACTACCTGAATGTCGACAGAACCGCACTGTCAAAGGAGCTGTCCAACATGCAGAGTGAGGGACTTATAGAGTTCAAAAAGAATCATTTCAAGCTGTTGGAGCTTGACCACGAGGAATTGACGTAATACTACTATTCAGTACAAGTCTATCTTATGGTTACCGGGTGCGGAATTGTAAAATGCCAGCACCCGGTAACTGAAATTATATCTAAGAGAATCATGAATTCAATATCTTCATAAACTCCTCGCCTGTGATCGTCTCCTTCTGATACAGATAATTGGAAAGCTCATCAAGCTTCGCTCTGTTCTCGAGGATAATGGTTGCCGCCTTCTCATGCTGCTTTCTTATAAGCTCCACAACCTTCTTGTCTATGAGTGTCTGCGTCTCTGCCGAGCACGAAAGTGATGAATCACCGCCAAGGTATTTGTTGGTCTCTACCTCCATGGCCACCATATCAAACTCTTTGCTCATTCCGTATTTGGTTATCATAGCTCTTGCAAGCTTTGTTGCCTGTTCTATATCATTGGATGCTCCGGTTGTGACAGATCCAAATACTATCTCCTCCGCAGCTCTTCCGCCTGTGAGTGTGGCGATCTTATTCTCAATCTCTTCCTTGGTCATAAGATAGTGATTACCCTCATCCACCTGCATGGTGTAACCAAGGGCTCCTGATGTTCTCGGAACTATGGTTATCTTCTGGACAGGCGCTGAATCAGTCTGTTTGGCAGCTACAAGCGCATGTCCGATCTCATGATATGACACGACAAGCTTCTCCTTGTCTGTAAGTATCGCATTTTTTCTCTGATAACCTGCTATTACGACTTCTATGCTCTCTTCCATATCGGCCTGTGTCACGAAGCCTCTGCCTGCTCTGACAGCCCTGAGCGCCGCCTCATTTACAATATTTGCGAGCTCGGCACCTGATGCACCTGATGCCATTCTGGCTATCTTATTGAAGTCTACATTGTCTCCTATCTTGACCTTCTTGGCGTGAACCTTAAGTATATCCTCACGTCCCTTGAGATCAGGAAGTTCTACAGGTACTCGTCTGTCAAATCTTCCCGGTCTGAGCAGTGCAGGATCAAGTGAATCCGGTCTGTTGGTTGCTGCAAGGATGATGACACCATTGTTGCCTTCGAATCCATCCATCTCGGTGAGGAGCTGGTTAAGTGTCTGCTCTCGCTCATCATTGCCACCTATCTGTCCATCTCTCTTCTTACCTATGGCATCTATCTCATCGATGAACACTATACATGGAGCCTTTTCCTTTGCCTGCTGGAACAAATCCCTTACCTTTGAAGCACCCATACCTACGAACATCTCAACGAACTCTGAACCGGACATTGAGAAGAAAGGTACATTCGCCTCTCCGGCTACAGCCTTGGCAAGCATGGTCTTACCTGTTCCCGGAGGACCCACAAGAAGAATACCCTTTGGCATGGAAGCGCCGATCTCCTTGTACTTTCCAGGATTGTGAAGATACTCAACTATCTCAGTCAAATTCTCCTTTGCCTCATCCTCTCCGGCGACATCTGTAAACTTTATTCCCTCTGTGGAATTAACATATATCTTCGCATTACTCTTGCCCATTCCAAACATCATGGAATTCTTGCCGCCTCCGGCGTGCTTCATCATCTGATTGGCAAGCATTCTTCCAAGTAATGTGAATATAAGTATAGGCACGATCCAACTGAGTATAAAGCTGAGTATCGGCGATGTCTGCTTGATCTCCTGACCTGAGAATTTGGCACCCGACTTGTAAAGTCTCTCGGTTAAGTTCTCATCACTCACCATAGCTGTCTTGTACACCTTCTTGTCATCCTTGCCTGTGAAATAGATGACATTTGACTGGGTCTCAATATCTACCTCGTCGATCTTCTTGTCCTCTGTCATGGATATGAATGTACCGTAATCCACATCCTCTATACTTCTCTCAGTAAACCAGGGAACAACTATAATATTAAGAAGCATGATTACTGCGAGCACGATCAGATAATAAAATATCAGCGGCTTTTTTGGCTGTTTTACTTCCTTCATATAAAAATCCTCCTTGTAATATTTTTTAGGATATATATGTCTGACACAATACACAAACGCCATTATCCTATATATTATTCTAACCTTATATCACAAGGAGGATTTATTCAATTAATTATTTCTAAAATTTGTATAATTCTTTTAATAATCTTTCACTATTTTCTCATTGACACTAATCCTGTAATCAAGACTCTTGTCATTTCCTGCTCATCCTCTTATATCTACATCGCCGCCCTCATGGCATGATGGTATGCACCATAGGCACAAATTTCCTTTACAATGAACTTAATACGCTGTTAAACACCCTGTAATTGAAATCATCATTTGGTCTGCAGTATACAGCAAACTCGATATTCTCAAATGCGTATATATAATCACTTAGAACATTTGCAGCAGCTGATGCCACCGCATGAGGATCGTTGCGGAATGCACCACAGCCAAATGCACCGAGTATCACTGTGTCCGCATGGTTCATAACTGCGCTGTCAAGTATCCTTCTGAGTCTTTTCTCATGAATAATCTGAAGGTCATAATTGCTTACTCCCGCTGCGCTTGCACCATTCTCACAGTTATAAATATTTCCTGGAATTTCCCGTAGATTCGGCGCAGCACATGTGATCACATCCGCTTTATACCAGTCCTTTTGCTCCATGAGTTCCGGCAGATCTGTATCCGTCTTAAACACCACTATACCAGGTGTGTATATAATATCATCATTGTGTATAGGATCTTTTGCCGCTCTGTGAGGAGTATAGAACATTCCCCACATATCAGGAGTGTTCAAACAGAAATACAGATTAGAACATCTGCAGAGACATTCCTCCTGTGCACTCGCTCCATATACAACTCCGCCACCCGGATTTACCGCCGATGCAAAGTTATGCACAGCAACATGCTGTCCCTTATAATATGCCGCTGCCTCATATGTTCTCTTTCTGGATACCACAATCCTGGTCTGTTTCTTATAAATATTAAGATTAAGTCCCGGAATCTTCTCACTTTCTGCAATAAATCGCTGCCCTGACACTGATTTCTTTGTAGCATCTGACAATGCAGCATCCGTCTTGCACATATACTCTGTATTCTGAAATATAATTTTGTTCATCTCTTTGCGATCCATCTGTAATCCTCCTTAATTCTCACTGTCATACATGAAATTATAATAATATGCCCACGCTAAATGTTCTCGTTTTTCAATTTCATTCATTTTCTCTAGTCATAATTTTAAACCACAGGGAACCAATTTACCATATCCCTGTGGTTTAATCTTAAATTAATATTCACCTGTTATTCTATCTCAACTACGCCTGTATCCAGGAAGAATTTGCCAGTGCTCACACTATATTCATACACTGAATCTTCTTTATCCACGAATGAACTATGCATCTTACCAGTCACATCCGCATAGGACACGATCACATACTGCCAGTCACAGTCAAACTTTATTGTATCTTGTATATCCCCAACATCATAGGTTTTGGCGTCCAGCTCTTTGTTATCCTCAGACATAGCTGTAAATGTATACTTTTCTCCTGCTCGTTCAAACTTCCATTCCACATGTATAGTCATCTCATTTTCATCGCCTGATGAACTTTCACTACCCGAGAACGAAGTCGTCTTATACGACTCTTTTATATCCATTGCACCTGAGCCGTTCTCTGCAGTCTGATCCGTGGCCGCACACCCCATTGAGCTGCCACTCGTTATATAATATGTTCCATCTGTTTTCTCATATACATTATTGAGGATTATTCCCACATCACCATCTGAGTCTGCATAGCTATCCTTATTGTCCAGATCATAGTACACGCATCCGTTCACTGTCCGGCTTCTGGTGACACTTCCATCTGCATTCTCATTATACCCAACATTGTTTGTTCCAACACTTATACCATCAGATACCAGCGTCTCGTACATATCTTCCCCCTCTCCTGATCTGGCATAGATCATATAACATCCGTCAACATCAATGTCTTCATCTGTTATCTTAAGTGTACCTGCATCAATATCGATTTCGCACGGAACATAGGTAACTGTCCCAAGCCTTTCTGTTGTTACAAACACTCCAACCAGTAAATCTCTCTCATCAGTTTCAGTCATTTCCTTATCCGCAAGCGAGCAGCCTGAGAGCATACATATTCCAAGCATTCCAATAATACCCACAGCAACCAGATTGCTCTTTCGTATCACTCTATGTGTCTCACCTGATTTCCTGTCTGTTTTCTTACCCCTGATAACTTTCATCACAGCTCCCGCCTCCTTAGTCTTCTTCTATAAGTTCACCATCAAATGTCAATATGTCTCCAACATCGCAGTGCAGGTAATAGCATATCTTGTTGATCGTGGTAAACCGCACACCCTTTGCTTTCCCGCTTCTGAGAACCGACAGATTTGCCTCTGTTATCCCCACTAGTTTGCAAAGTTCCTTCGATGTCATATTATTCTCTTTTAAAACCCTGTCCAGAGTTACTTTGATCGCCATCCCTACACGTCACCTCAAATTCTATATATATGAATCATTTTCTTCTTTTATCGCTTTTGTCTTAGCAAGGTTTCTGACACCCATATACGCAACGACGAGTATTATCAGCTCATATAATGGAAGTGATATCTTGAAATCTGCATTTGAAAGAGTCGTCATGATAAAAAGCTGAAGCACATTCTTCGAGAGTTCCAGAATCACCATGACTGATATTGCACTCTTGCTCGTCTTTGAAAGTCTCTCTGCCATATGGATTGTTTCATCCGAATACTCATTTTCTATTATGCTGTTGCAAAGCCTGTATCCCCTGATCAGAACCCATATGACAAGAGCAGCATTTACAAGCTGGAAAATAAACAGGATCACTGCCCATCCGGCATCACCAGGCATAGCACCGGCATTTGTCCGATTTGTTCTGACAAGCTCCGGCAGTGACACACAGACAATCACAAAAGCTGTGAATACCACTATCACACCTATTATCTTCTTGATGATTTCTACTATCTGAGTGCTATCCGCCTTGTCTATACTCTCCACGATCCTGAGCACAGCATAACATGCCAGCACCGACCATATCACTGAGCTTATTGCAAGATTCAGCATATCTGAAGTTACCAGAGCATTTCCATCTATGACATACCCTGGATTTATCATCATATATATTCCTATGAAAAGCACCGCCGAAAGTCCCAGCAACAGGTAGTCAGCATCAATTTTTCTATTTCTTATACAGAGCACGATGAATCCAGCAAGTGGCATACATCCTATCAGGCAGAACATAAATATTGCAAATGCGTTCTGGCCTCCTCCTGCAAGTGACATATTCCTTAGCCACACCGCAATATACGCAAATATATTTAAAATACCATTAACCATAGCAGCCTCCAATCCAATGTAAAAATTATTGTTTCACGATAATTATCTTACTTGTATAGTACCATAGAATTATCGTTTGTCAATAATTATTATTGTTTTTCGATAATTAATTACAGTTGATACAAAATGTGTCTCCGTATATTCGACTTCATCGCCAGCATGACCGATGACTATTTCATAGATCTGTATGAATACCTTTTCCCAGATGGACCATACAAGGTCGACTATGTCGGATACTTTGACAACATCTGATCATAATTGTCAAAACAAATACCTCCCGGGCTGATCGTTATATTCCATCATCCGCCTAGGAGGTATTATCACATATTTTGTAATAAAAAATAACTTTTCACTATCAATTACTGGCACTATCAACTACTTGCCGGGCTGATCTGACATTTTCTCTATAAGCTTCTTACATTCAGCCTCAAATTCATCTTCCACTTCTCGCCATGGTCTTTCGGCCTCAGCAGGGACTGAACTAAGGTTGTCCGTATTCCTGTACTCCTCGCCTTTCATCAGATTCTTAAGTTCGAAGTTCATCATATCATCATCTATCTGTTTCCACATCGCATTCTCTTCTTCGCTCAGATCAGCAAGTCCAAATCGCTCAAGTATAACGTTCATGATCGAACTCTCTATCTCAAGATAATTGGACAAATGCGCTTTTACCGGTCTGATTATGTCTGATATATACGCCTCGCTGGCATCGTGCAACAGGCAGGCAAGCTGTAACCGCTCTGACCATCCCCTTGCCTTCGCCTCATTCATACAGTTGATGGAGTGCTGTGCCACAGAAAAGAAATAGGACACATGCCCTCCACCGCGGCACGTGAGGCTTAACGCATGCGCTATATCCTGTATTGATATGTCAGCAACTGCCATATTCATCGGATCTATTTTGTTTCCTGTATACGTGTTCATCGTTGCCATATCACAGTCTCCTTATCCTTATTTATCAGCATTTTAAGATAGTATATCCTTGTCGTATCATATTCCACTTTTAATTCATTCAATGTCTAGCAATTCAGAAATAATATCATTGAATTGTCTGCTCTGATCTATGTTGCACACGTGACCACAATGCTCTATTATTATCAGCTCCGCATCTGTCAAATCAGCTTCCTCCACGATTCCATTTATAAAACACAGATCACCACGCCCGGAAATATATACATTCTCCTCGTGTAATCTGCTCACGAACTCGTCACAAAGTGAAAAATGCTCAATAAAAATATTCATATACGCCTTAAATTCCTGACTGTTTAATGCCTTGGCACATTTGCAGAACACCTTCCTGCTTGTCTTGCTGACTTTCCATGGCATAAATAACTTTGCCATTATTCTGTAGACAACAGGAAATGGAAGTTTGTCACCTATCTTAGCAAAGACATTGACAGCACGCCTGAGTGGTTTTCCAACCGTGCCAAGCGCACCCACAAGTATTGCTTTATCTATGTAACTTCCGCATCTCATCTCCATATATTTGATAAATATAGTTCCAAGTGATACGCCCATAAAAACAGCTCGCTGTATCCCCCGCTCATCAAGCACCTGTGTTATCTCACCCACGACAACATCCAGCGTACTTCCCATCTTGGACAATTTTAGTTCACTGTCTCCATGACTTGGCAAAGTTATCGCCAGAACATTAAACTTCTTCTGAAGCAAGGGAATCTGCTTCTTCCATACCCTGTTGTTTCCTCCAAATCCATGAAGCAGAACTATATATCTATCGGTATCACATGAACTTTCAAAAACTTCATAATGTAACAATATCCTTGCATCCCCTTGATCATTTGTATTTTGTATTACAGCTTTACTATCAATCTGGTATGACCTCTATATACACCTGATCATACTTATCCCTTAGCTCCTGTTTTATCTCGTCTCTCACCTTATGAATGATACTTATATGTATCACATCCGTCTGATTTCCTATATATACCTCAACCCACAGCTTCCGCCCGGTCTGGATGACATCCAGAAAAGTGACCTCATATGGGTAATCCTTCATATGCTGATCCACTATGGCTCGTATCTGACTAAGCGTCTCTTCCTCCGGAGCAAAAAGAATAAGATTCTTGATACTCTGAAATATCTCGCACACCGGCTCTTTTATAAGAAGAAGTGCCATAACCACCGCTACAGCCGGATCAATATAAGGGGTAATAAAACGCAGGTTTGTATGCAACAGAGCAGTCTGTACCGCAAATGCTACAGCAACTCCCATACTGCTTATTACGTCAAGCTTCCACATATACAACTCCGCTTTAATAGTTGTAGACTCATATTTCTTACTGTAATGACCAAGTATCGCATACATAACCGCACAACATACACATACAAGAAATTCGAATACCGCTATGCTCCCCGCATCTACCTCATGTCCACCATGAAACAACAGCTTTATATTCTCAACCATGAGATTACATGTGAGTGCAAGTAATACACTGTACTTCACAAGGAGGAAAAGTGATTCCACCTGGGCATAGCCATATGGATGTTTCTCTGTCACAGGTTTATACAGAAGCGGAACCAGCACCATAAATGGTCCTATCATGACCAGATCTGCGGAGTCGAACAGGCAGTCCGTCCAAAGCGAATGTGAATGGGTATACCATGCCATCACGCCCTCCGCAAGTATGAAGAAGACACTTCCCATAAAAGACAGACGAAGTATTCTCTTCTCTATTGCAAGCTTGTCCTTTCTCGACCTACGTTCCTTCTTCTTAGCTTCTCTTTTACTAATTTCTACATCTCTTTCATTCATTATATATTCTTCCTATGTTTAATTTCCATAGACCACAATATCATCAGTACATAATATAATCAAGTATCGGCTATTGATTTCTCCTTTTGGATATGCATATTTTTTACAAAAAAGTCCCTGTAACCACCTCATGGCAATTACAGGGACTCATATTGTCTTTATTAAGCTAATTACTTACAAGTTCTGTTCGTCCGAATCCTACTTGTTAGCGATTGCAGCCTGAGCAGCAGCAAGTCTAGCGATAGGTACTCTGAATGGTGAACATGATACATAATCAAGACCAATCTTGTGGCAGAACTCAACTGATGAAGGATCTCCACCGTGCTCACCACAGATACCGATGTGAAGCTTTGGATTAACTGGCTTACCAAGCTTAACTGCCATATCCATGAGCTTACCAACACCTGTCTGATCAAGCTTAGCAAATGGATCGTTCTCGAAGATCTTAGCATCATAGTAAGCATTTAAGAACTTACCAGCATCATCTCTTGAGAATCCGAATGTCATCTGTGTAAGGTCGTTTGTACCGAAGCAGAAGAAGTCAGCTTCCTTAGCGATCTCATCAGCTGTAAGAGCTGCTCTTGGGATCTCGATCATTGTACCAACCTCATACTTAAGATCTACGCCAGCAGCAGCGATCTCAGCGTCAGCTGTCTCAACAACTACCTTCTTAACGTACTTAAGCTCCTTAACCTCACATACAAGTGGGATCATGATCTCTGGCTCAACTGTCCAATCTGGATGCTCCTTCTGAACCTCGATTGCTGCACGGATAACAGCCTTTGTCTGCATCTTAGCGATCTCTGGATATGTTACAGCAAGACGGCATCCTCTGTGACCCATCATAGGGTTGAACTCATGGAGTGAGTTGCAAAGTGCCTTAATCTCCTCAACGCTCTTGTTCTTAGCAGCAGCAAGCTTCTCAATGTCAGCCTCCTCTGTTGGAACGAACTCATGAAGAGGTGGATCCAGGAATCTGATAGTAACTGGGTTACCCTCAAGTGCCTCATAAAGAGCCTTGAAGTCTCCCTGCTGATATGGAAGGATCTTATTAAGAGCTTCCTCTCTCTCTTCTACTGTATCAGAGCAGATCATCTCACGGAATGCTGCGATTCTCTCTGGATCAAAGAACATATGCTCTGTACGGCAAAGACCGATACCCTCTGCACCAAGCTCACGTGCCTTCTTAGCATCTGCTGGTGTATCTGCATTTGTTCTAACCTTAAGTGTTCTATACTTATCAGCCCATGCCATAACACGGCCGAATGTTCCTGCGATCTGAGCATCAACTGTCTTGATAACTCCATCGTAAATGTTACCTGTTGTACCATCGATTGAGATGTAATCTCCCTCATGGAATTCCTTGCCAGCGAGTGTGAACTTCTTGTTCTCCTCGTCCATAACGATATCGCCACAACCTGATACACAGCATGTACCCATACCACGGGCAACAACTGCAGCGTGTGATGTCATACCACCACGAACTGTAAGAATACCCTGTGCTGACTTCATACCTGTGATATCCTCTGGTGATGTCTCAAGACGTACAAGAACTACCTTCTCGCCTCTAGCTGCCCATGCCTCAGCATCGTCAGCTGTGAATACGATCTTACCACAAGCAGCACCTGGTGAAGCGCCAAGTCCCTTGCCCATTGGTGTAGCTGCCTTAAGAGCTGCTGCATCAAACTGTGGGTGAAGAAGTGTATCAAGGTTACGAGGATCGATCATTGCAACTGCCTCTTCCTCTGTCTTATGTCCCTCATCAACAAGGTCACAAGCGATCTGAAGAGCTGCCTGAGCTGTTCTCTTACCATTTCTACACTGAAGCATGTAAAGCTTCTTGTTCTCAACTGTGAACTCCATATCCTGCATATCATGGTAGTGATTCTCAAGAGTCTCACAAACCTTGATGAACTCTGCATAAGCATCTGGGAACTCCTGCTCCATCTGAGCGATTGGCATTGGTGTACGAACACCGGCAACAACGTCCTCGCCCTGTGCATTGATAAGGAACTCACCCATAAGCTTCTTCTCACCTGTTGCAGGGTCACGAGTAAATGCAACACCTGTACCAGACTCATTGTTCAGGTTACCGAATACCATAGGCATTACGTTAACTGCTGTACCCCATGAATAAGGGATATCGTTGTCTCTTCTGTATACGTTCGCACGTGGGTTATCCCATGAACGGAATACAGCCTCGATAGCTAACTTTAACTGCTCAACTGGGTCTGAAGGGAAATCTGTTCCTAACTGGTTCTTGTACTCTGCCTTGAACTGCTCAGCAAGTGTCTTGAGATCCTGTGCTGTAAGCTCTACATCGAACTTAACACCCTTCTCTTCCTTCATCTTGTCGATGAGCTGCTCGAAGTACTTCTTACCAACTTCCATAACAACGTCTGAGAACATCTGGATGAAACGTCTGTATGAATCGTATACGAAACGCTCGAATGCTGGATCTGGGTTGTGTGCTATCATAGCTGCAACAACGTCATCGTTAAGACCAAGGTTAAGGATTGTATCCATCATACCTGGCATAGATGCTCTTGCACCTGAACGAACTGATACAAGTAATGGATTCTCAAGATCTCCGAACTTCTTGCCGTTGATCTCCTCCATCTTCTTAACGCCATCCATAGCCTGAGCCATGATCTCGTCATTGATCTTACGGCCATCCTCATAGTACTGAGTACAAGCCTCTGTTGTAATTGTGAAACCCTGTGGAACTGGAAGACCAATTGCTGTCATCTCTGCAAGGTTTGCACCCTTACCACCGAGAAGATTACGCATGGTCATGTCGCCTTCGCTAAACATATAAACCCACTTGTTTGCCATTTGTTTGTTACCTCCTACGTAAACTTTATATTTCATGGTGTGAAGTCCCCGTGAAGTCTCCACACGCGCTAGACTGATTATAACATATATGTCAACATTAGCAAACTCTTTTTTCTATATTTTGTGTATAAACCAGTCCATTTTTACATATAGTTGAATTATATGTATATTCCATTATATTACGCTTAATTACAGCAACATTTGTGTGCCGACCTGAAACAGACCGGCAACTGATCTTCGCTGACCAGTATTCAAAAATTTCCAAATTGGCAAACTGCTCGCACAGCCCTATTCATCCCACCAAAAACATAGGCTGCGGAAAACTCCGCAGCCTATGTTTAACTTTATATCATGTCGCCTATCGGCTTCATGTGGATATTCGCATTATATCAGTCTTGCGCAATTACAACTGTCACAATGCTCATTAAATTACAAATTACTCACCATCAATAGCTGCCTTGAGAATATCAAGACCTGCAATAAGATCCTCATCTGAGATGATAAGTGGTGGCATGATCTTGATGACCGCGTTGTCACGGCCAGCTCTCTCTATTACAAGACCCTTCTTGAAAGCTCTTGCTGTGATGGCACCTGCTGTTGCATCGTCCTTAACCTCTACGCCCCAGAGGAGTCCGATACCACGTGTTGCAATTACATTTGGATCGCCGTCTATATTCTTCTCAAGATACTCTCTAACTATCTCGCCCTTACGTCTTGTCTCTGCCTCGATGTTGTTGTCAAGCATGAACTCAAGTCCTGCCTTTGCAGCTACCATTGAGAGCTGGATTCCACGGAATGTACCTGAATGCTCACCCGGCTTCCAGAGATCATACTCAGGCTTGAACATTGCAAGTCCCATAGGGAATGGGTATCCGCCGATTGACTTTGAAAGTGAGAACATATCAGGCTTGATTCCTGCTCTCTCAAATGAGAAGAATGTACCTGTTCTTGCACAGCCTACCTGTACGTCATCAACAACCATAAGGATATCGTTCTTATCACAGAACTCACGGAGTGCCTTGAGGTACTCTACTGAGAATACATTTACACCACCATCTGCCTGTACTGTCTCGATAAAGATTGCTGCAGGCTTCTCAACACCTGAATGATCGTCATCAAGAAGTGTCTGCATGAACTTGATCGTATCAAGCTCTGGGAACATGTAAGGAGCTGGAATGTGGTATACGTTGTCAAGTCCAACGCCTGCTCCTGCACGGCTTGCAGCATCACTTGTAAGTGATATTGAGCCAAGTGTCATACCATGGAAACAACCCATATATGCCCAGATCATCTCTCTCTTCTTGACCTTACGTGCAAGCTTTAAGAGTGACTCAACTGCATTTGTTCCTGTAGGACCTGCGAACATGATCTTGTAATCAAGTCCTCTAGGCTCAAGGACCTTTTTCTCAAAAAACTCGATGAATTCAGCCTTTGGTGCTGTCATCATGTCAAGAGAATGCATGATTCCATCGCTCTGGATGTAATCGATAACCTTCTCCTTTATATAATCATTGTTATGACCATAGTTCAGCGCGCCTGCTCCTGCGAAGAAGTCTATATACTCCTTACCATTCTCGTCATACATCTTGGCTCCCTTGGCCTTTGTAAATATCTCTGGGAAACTTCTGCTGTACGATCTTACATTTGCCTCGTATTCTGAAAATAACTCTTTACTATGCATCTTAATGCCTCCTGTAATTCAGTGTCCCGTATTATCTCCGGTCACACCATCAATTAATATTCAAATTTCTTCTCAAAGTAAGCCTTCAGATCTTCAATCTTGACTCTCTCCTGCTCCATGGTATCTCTGTCACGAACTGTGACTGCTCCATCCTCAACAGAATCGAAATCATATGTTACACAGAACGGTGTTCCTATCTCATCCTGTCTTCTATATCTCTTACCTATGTTGCCTCTGTCATCGAACTCACAGTTGTAGTACTTTGAAAGCTCTGCATAAATCTTCTCTGCACCCTCGTTGAGCTTCTTGGAAAGTGGAAGCACACCGATCTTAACCGGTGCAAGCTGTGGGTGGAAATGAAGGACTGTACGGATGTCTGGCTTCTCCTCTGTTCCGATGTTCTCCTCGTCATATGCAGCACACAGGAATGCCAGTGTAACACGGTCAGCACCAAGTGATGGCTCGATTACATATGGAATGTACTTCTCCTTTGTCTCGTCATCGAAGTACTCCATGGACTCTCCTGATGTAT
Source organism: Coprococcus sp. RTP21428st1_C9_RTP21428_210409 (assembly GCF_040227395.1). Classification (NCBI taxonomy): domain Bacteria; kingdom Bacillati; phylum Bacillota; class Clostridia; order Lachnospirales; family Lachnospiraceae; genus Coprococcus; species Coprococcus sp. RTP21428st1_C9_RTP21428_210409. The sequence continues at coordinate 95,881 of NZ_JBEHVV010000002.1, read as the reverse complement.
TCTGGTGCTGTGTCAGATCGTAATCTGTTCTGTCAGCGATTCCCCAGAGCTCACCCCATCCAAATGGGAATAAATACTCGATATCTGTTGTTCCCTTGGAGTAGAAACAAAGCTCCTCAGGTGAATGGTCACGGGCTCTCATCTCATCATCCTTGATTCCGAGATCCTTGAGCCAGTTGATACAGAAGCTTCTCCAGTACTCAAACCACTCCATATCTGTACCCGGCTTGCAGAAGAACTCAAGCTCCATCTGCTCGAACTCTCTTGTTCTGAATGTGAAGTTACCAGGTGTTATCTCATTTCTGAATGACTTTCCTATCTGGCCAATTCCAAATGGAACCTTCTTTCTTGAAGTTCTCTGTACATTCTTGAAGTTGACAAATATACCCTGTGCAGTCTCCGGTCTCAGGTATACAGTGTTCTTGGCATCCTCAGTTACACCCTGGAATGTCTTGAACATAAGGTTGAACTGTCTGATGCCTGTGAAGTTGTGCTTACCACATGTTGGACAGCAGATATTGTTCTTCTCAACGTACTCTTCCATCTGCTCGTTGCTCCATCCGTCTACTGCGCCCTCTGGAACAACTCCGTTTTCAGCCATAAAGTCCTCTATAAGTTTATCTGCACGGAATCTCTCATGACACTCTTTGCAATCCATAAGAGGATCAGCAAATCCTCCAAGGTGGCCTGAAGCAACCCATGTCTGTGGGTTCATAAGGATAGCACAGTCAACTCCTACATTGTAAGGGTTCTCCTGGATGAATTTCTTCCACCATGCTCTCTTAACATTGTTCTTGAGTTCAACTCCGAGATTACCATAGTCCCATGTATTTGCGAGACCACCGTAAATCTCTGAACCTGGATAAACAAATCCTCTGCTCTTTGCCAATGCAACGATCTTGTCTAATGTCTTTTCCATTGTAATCCTCCAAATCATATTCGAATTTGCATTTTTTCACTCTATCCGCCTTATTTTATACTCATTCAAATATTTTTGCAAGGTTCACGGCATATTTTGTAATATTATTTATACAAAGCTACTATAATTTGTGCCGTCAGACATCACCTTATGACTTCTTCTTATTGCTTACTCGCTATGACTCTTGTATAATAGCACCAGATTGGTTCTTTCTAAAGTTCCAATTTCAAGTATTTTTATAGTTCCAATTTGCAGTATTGGAATATGAACAAATCAAGTAATACGCAAATATCCAATGATACAAGGTATTTTTAACGCTTATAATATGCAGGAAAGGAACACGGAAATGATATCAATAGACAAGGCCTCCGATAAGTCTCTATACGAACAATTATATGAACAAATGAAATCCGAGATACTTAATGAGCACTATGCTGCAGGCGAAAAGCTACCTGCAACAAGGCAGCTAGCCGCCGAACATAAGCTGAGCCGCAACACAGTAGTATCTGCTTACAACCAGCTTGAACTTGAAGGATATATACGCTCCGTGACAGGCTCAGGCTACTATGTTGAGAACATCTCTGCATTTTCTCCGGACAGAAAAACAAGACAAAGCCACAATATACAACATTCTTCCAGACAATCAGGAAAGACATTTGACTATACATTCAGCTATGGCAATCTGGACTACAACTGCTATCACTCAAGGGCATGGCGCAAATGCCTTATGAACGCCTGGGACATGATATCCATGGCCGATACCGCATCTTATCAGATGTCACAGGGAAGTTACACCCTCCGCAGTCTTATCACCGAATATCTGTACATGTCCAGAGGTGTAAACTGCACACCGGAGCAGATCATTCTCACGAGCGGTCACCAGAGATCAATAGATATAATCACGCATATATTCAGTCCGTCAGACTATTCATTTGCCATGGAGGACCCTGGCTACAACGGAACATGGGAGATCGTCAGCCGGAGTCCTTTCAGGATCATTCCAATACCGCTTGAGGACGACGGTGTGTCCATAGAACACATCCAGCGTCTCAGGGACACTCTGCTGTATGTAACGCCATCCCACCAATTTCCTATGGGAAGCATATTGCCTATCAGCAAGAGGCTGGAGCTCATAGAGTGGGCGGCTCAATCGGGAAGTTATATCATCGAGGATGATTACGACAGCGAGCTCAGATACCAAAGCAGACCAATTCCATCCCTGCAATCCATCGATAACAGCGACCACACTATATATCTCGGGACATTTTCCAAATCCATGTCACCGGATCTTCGAATATCATATATGGTGCTTCCAGCAGATCTGATGAAGGCATATGAATCCAGTTATTCACACACCAACTGCACAGTTCCAACGGTTCTGCAGCTTGCACTTATTGAATTTATACAGAGTGGTAATTATCAGCGCCACATAGGCGCCATGAAGAATCACTATAAAAAGAAGCATGATTATATATTGAATTATGTGAAACAGAATCTTGAAGATGATGTGATCATGTATGGTGCCGGAGCCGGTCTCCACTTTGTGGCAGAGGTTAAGAACTCAAAGCTTACCCAGACAGAGCTCATATCAGCTTTTGAACAGAAAGGCATACGAATCTTCTCCACAGAACCATTCTGGATAAGAAAGAATCTCTGTCCTGAGAACCAGCTTCTGTTTGGTTTCAGCGCCATACCATATGAAAAACTTCCCGGCGCGATGAAGGCGTTCTCTAAAATAATACACTCTCTGTGATTTGTATTTTAGACAGGTAATATACAAAAAGAAGAGAATCTCACGTCATGTAGGATTCTCTTCTTTTTTTCATGGCAGCGAGTCTATGATCTCCACCGATTTGAACTTCCTGTCCACATACATATCCATGAACTGCTTCGACACTAGCTGTATCTCCGCCAGTACAGGATCTGACACATTGAAGTTGTACATCTTGCCAAGCGGTGCACCATTTATGTATTGTATCGTGTATACTGCGTCATCCGATAGATGAAGCGGATGTTTTGCCCGGCCTTTGCATCCATCGCAGAGCAGTCCACCCGATGCTGCATCGAATACATTTGACACCTCAGCCTTGCCACATACCGGACAGTGGAAGCTCTGTATTCCCTGTCCGAACACATCCATAAGCTTTATCTCGTACACGCACCTGATGAGCTTTGCTGGCATCTGCCCCTTCTCCAGAGCCTTAAGACTCACATACAGAAGATTGAGGTAATCTGCTGCCCTGTCTCCCTCATGGGTCATGAAGCCCATGACCTCGCAGAAATACGATGCATAACAGTATGCATCTATGTCCATGGTGAGCTGATGGAAATATTCATCCACATCTATATTCACAAGCCTGTATGAATCCCGCGCCGGGATCAATGTAAAACTTCCCATGACAAACATCTGTGTCTTGGACTGGAGCGGATTCGTTCCTCTCCTCACACCTGTTGCAAATACTGTGATCCTGCCCCGTTCTTTGGTGAGGACCACCATTCTCCTGTCATATTCGCTCTGGAGGCTGCTGGACAGTACAATTCCATGCAATGTTACTTCTTCTCTCAATTGTATATCCACCTCCATAACAAATTTAACATGACAAGATCGGCAAACTATGCACTGCCCGCAGCAACTGCACATTTACCGATCCTGTTTGCACACACTACTCGTCTCTAAACCCAAAGTTCCTTAGCAATGTATCTGTATCTCTCCAGTCCTTCTTGACCTTTACCCAAAGCTTCAGATTGACCTTGGTGTCAAGAAGTCTCTCTATTCCATATCTCGCATGAGTACCGATCTTCTTCAGCATGACGCCCTGCTTTCCTATGATGATTCCCTTGTGGGAGTCCCTCTCACATATGATTGTCGCATCGATATCGATCAGGCCGCCATCCGGTCTCTCTTTCATGGAATCAATCACAACTGCAATACCATGGGGAACCTCTTTATCAAGCTGACGGAGCGCCTGCTCCCTGATGAGTTCGGCAACTATCTGTCTCTCCGGCTGGTCAGTGATCGTGTCCTCATCATAATACTGTGGTCCATACGGAAGATACTTCATAATGGTATCTATGAGCTCATCTGTGTTCTTGCCCTTTAATGCCGACACAGGAACTATTTCCGCAAAGTCACAGGCATCTTTATAGGTATTTATCGCCTCAAATACCTTGCTCTCCTCCACGTTGTCTATCTTGTTCACAACCACAATTATAGGTGTCTTTACATGCTGGAGCTGTTCTATGATATACCGCTCTCCTGCACCGATAAATGTTGTGGCCTCAACTATCCAGAGAACCACATCGACCTCATCCAGCGTACTCTCAGCAACCTTGAGCATGTACTCTCCAAGCTTGTTCTTCGCCCTGTTTATTCCCGGTGTGTCCAGGAAGATAATCTGTCCCTTATCGCTGGTATACACGGTCTGTATCCTGTTTCTCGTGGTCTGCGCCTTGTTGCTTGTTATCGCTATCTTCTGTCCTATCAGTCTGTTCATAAGTGTCGACTTTCCAACGTTTGGTCTGCCTATGATGGACACGAAGCCTGATTTGTATTCTTTATTCATATATCTCCTTCATCCTGCATGCGCAGGCTAACCTACGCATACGCATCTAGCTTTACTATGTCATGACCCTAATTCGCCGCTCGCAAGTCATGCAAGCACGCCCACTCACTTGCGCTCATTATATCGACTGTCGGCTATACCTAGAAAATCGCAAGTACATCCTTGAAGTTGTCCTTATTCTCCTCTATCTTGCTCTCTCCGCCGATGGCGCAGATGATTCCTGAATCCGTAACAGCCTTCACAAGTGGTGCAAGGGCTCTGATGGCATCTCTGTCTGTGGAGAGGATCTTGTCACGCTCGCTCTGGATCTGCTCATCTGTAACACCCATAAAGTATCTCGCCATGTGGCTTATACCCTCCGCAACAGGAGTCGTCGGCGCATCTATCTGAGCCATGGTTCCAATGATATACTTGGTCATATCTCTGTCTGAGCACTCAAAGTTCTCCACGAACTTATATGCATTCTTGAATATGTCATATGTCTCCATGAGGTTTGGATCTCTGTATGAGCTCATATAGCAGGTTCCATTCCTGAGGAATGAGCACATGGCACCATATGCGCCGCCCTTCACACGGACATTTTCCCACAGATAACCATATGAGAATATGATTTTGAGAACGCTCAGTGAGCTGTCGTACTTGTATCCCGCATCCTCAAAATTACCCGCTATGGCAACATACTGAACCTGGCTGGCTGTCTTGAAGCCCTCATTCTTGAGATCCTTCTCAAAAGGCTTCACATCCTTATGTGCAGGTCTTGTAGAGAGTGCCATGCCAAAGTCCGCAAATGATTCCTCAAGCAGATCTGTCACGTCCTCATTTCCTGTATATGAAACCGTAAGTGCCCCCTTTCTGAGTACCTCTGCAAGGGCATACTGAAGCTTCTCAATGAAGTCATCGTACTTCTCATCGAAGTGATCCACTATGTCACACAGGAATTCATAATAAGCGATTCCACAGGTCTCATCCGTGAATCTTGCTCCCTCATCTATATAGGACATGGCTCTGGTGTATGCGGTCACATGTCCCGATGCAGCCATGCCATTCTTCATGCTGGACTTCTCCTCCGTCAGGAGCTCCTTCAGTCTCTTCCTGTCATCGATCTTAGATGAGAACATAATCTCCTTCATCAGTTCAACGGCATATGGAAGCTTCTCATAGAGTGCCTTCATTGACACGTAAAAGAACTTCTTGATATCCGTGTCACTGGCATATCCAACCATATCAAATTCTATTCCACCTATATTACTGTCTATCTCATTTGAAAGCTGTCCATAGGTATGCTTCTCTGTGTCAATATATTTAAACAGGCATGACAGCACAGCAAGATATGGCACAAGGTCATTATCTATATCATTTATATTGAAATAGAACCTCAGATATCCTATACCGTTTGTAAATATATCGTGGCTTACAACCGGAAGTCCGCCGATCTCAGACTCAACATTCTTGAGCTTCTCAGCCTCTTTGTCAATGTCATCTATCGCCAGAAGCGGAACCTTGGCAAGATCCTCTGCGGATGAAGGAGTCGCCTGATACTCCTTGAGCGCCTTTGTATCCTCCACGATCTTCTCAAGCTCCTCACGGCTGAGCGTAGCCTTGTATGCCGCAAGCTCATCAGCGATCTTCTTCTCATTCTCCTGGTCAAGACCCTTCTTAGGGTTCATGGTGAGATACAGGCCAAATGTATTATCAATGAAACATTCCTTTATAAGCTGCTCAAAGTATCCATTCTGAAGATCCTCTCTCAGCTCCTTATACACATCATTCATCTCAAAAAACATGAGTGCCTTGGTATCGTCATACAGCCAGCTGTTAAATGCATCCAGTCCGTACATAAGTCCCTTAGGAAACCTTCCAAAATTGGCCTCCTTGTGCTTGAACTCAAACTTGTTGATTGCAGCCTCAACCGCATCCTTATCTATACCATGGCTGAGTTCTTCAAATGTATCATCTATTATCTTTATGAATCTGTCCTTATCGTTCTTATCCGCGCCTCTTGCTATGATAGAGAATGTGGTCTGCTGACAGCCATTGTCAAATGAGCTGTAGACCTCCTCGCCTATACCCGCATCAGTCAGAGCTTTCTTCAGGACAGCTCCCGGCGCATCCATGAGCACGTACTCAAGTATTTCAAGGGCTGTAACCTTCTTCTTTTCGGTGCTGAGCCCTGTTATCTTGCTGTATGTGAGTATGGAATTGTTCTCCTCTGGATCAGTATCAGCTATGGAGTACTCCTTAGTGATATCCTTCATCTCGTCAAATGGCTTCTGAAGAGGGATCGCTGAATCTATCTCCTTGTAATCGTAATGTGACAGATACTCCTCATCTATAAATTCCAGCTCCTTCGCCATATCACAGTCACCATACAGATAAATATAACTGTTCGATGGATGATAATATGTCCTGTGGAAATCTCTGAATCTCTCAAGGGTGAGTGTAGGTATGGATACCGGATCACCGCCTGAATCATTGCCATATGGAGTGTCCGGCATGAGTGATGACTCTATCTCTCTGTACATAATCGACTCAGGACTTGAGTACACGCCCTTCATCTCATTATACACAACTCCGTTGTACTTCAGGTCTCCGTCCATAGAGTCAAGCTCGTAGTGCCAGCCCTCCTGCTTCATGATCTCATCATGTATATAGATATCCGGATAGAACACTGCATCCAGATACACACTCATGATGTTCTCAAAGTCCTTCTGATTGAAGCTCGCTATAGGATATACCGTCTTGTCTGAATAAGTCATGGCGTTTAGGAAGGTGTTCAGAGAACCTTTTGCCAGCTCAACAAATGGATCCTTTACCGGATATTTCTTTGAACCACAAAGCACTGAGTGCTCAATTATATGAGGTATTCCTGAATCATCATATGGAGGTGTCCTGAAGCCTATATTGAATACCTTATTCACATCGTCATTCTCAATGATGAGAACCCTTGCCTTTGTCTTTATATGCTCCAGCACATATCCCTTGCCATGTACCTCCGGTAGATCCTTCTCCTCAACTATTCTGTAAGCCTTTAAATCTTTGATATTTCCCAATTCATATTCTCCTTCTATATAAATTTTCAACGCTCACTATTCCATCTGTCCGGCACCAAACGAAGCCGGAAGAAACTCTGACAATCTTCTCATGTCGTAATCATCCTCTGAATGTGCTGCGATAACATACATATCCTCAGAAAATTCCGAGAGCACCTGTCTGCATATCCCACATGGATATGTTATTCCATTTATCCCTGTACTATTCAGGCCACCGACAATAGCAATCGCTTTGAAATCTTTATAGCCACTACTCACTGCATTACACACCGCTGCACGTTCTGCGCATATAGTTGCACCATACGAGGAATTTTCTATATTACAGCCCGTGAACACTCTGTATTCATTCGCATTTCTATCGCGGCTGTCTGTCTCTCTGCCAACGACTTCATCTGCATCCGAAGAATTCTCCCGGCCAGCCAGGAGTGCTGCCCCAACCTTAAACTGTGAGTACCTGGCATATGCCATTTCTCTCGCCTCTACCGCTTTCACAATAAGACGCCTGATGTCTGTATCTTCAATAATATAATCACTCTCCATAATACAGGACCTCCTTTCTGATACCTTCTACGCACTTCCATAATAATAACACTAATCCACCTTTAGATTCAATCACCCACACAGTATTAAACG
>NZ_JBEHVV010000002.1:68484-87564 GCF_040227395.1 Coprococcus sp. RTP21428st1_C9_RTP21428_210409 | reverse complement strand
CCATATCCTGATATGTGTCCGATGTAAGAACCAGGATAATACAGAACACCAGGAACACAAGTGCTATTGCGCTCATTATAATACCTGCGATAGCCATTCCCTTGCCAGGCTTCTTATCCTTAAGACTTATGATACCTGTTATCAGTCCCGCAATGGCTGTGGCAATTCCCACATATGTGATACAACATCCAAATGTAAGAGAAAAGATACCAAGCACCATAGATGCTATGGATACGCCTTTGCTCTCCTGTGGCTGCATATTATTCTGTGGATATGCCGGACCTCCGCCCATATTCATGTCCTGGTTAGCATAATTCTGTCCGTATGGATCTCCCGGCTGTCCGTAGCCCTGACCATACTGACCATATCCCTGTCCGTACTGGCCACCTGGCTGGCCATAATTCTGTCCATACTGGCCGCCTGGCTGACCATAATTCTGATCATACTGTCCACCTGGCTGACCATAATTCTGTCCATACTGGCCGTCTGACTGACCATAGTTCTGGTCGTTCTGTCCATACTGGCCGTCTGACTGACCATAGTTCTGGTCGTTCTGTCCATACTGAGGCGCACCGGCATATGGATTCTGCTGTCCCGCCTGTCTGTTGTCTTCTGTTGGCTGATAGCCGCCAAAGCTGTTGTTATCTTCTCCCATCTCTTCCTGCCTTTCATTTATAACTTTTTTGTAACCCATACTTTCCCTTAGTCGAAAAATATCTGTTCTGATTATCTCACACATGCCGGTTAGTGTCAATTAACCTACATAAAAAAAGAAACACATCACCCGATTACGAATGATGTGATCCTTTTTTATCTTAGTCTTTGTATTTTACTGCGAAATCGTGTCTGACTCTATTCCTTAGAAGCCCATTCCGCCGCCCATTCCTGCTCCGCCTGCTGGCATTGCTGGAGCGTCTTCCTTGATATCAGCTACAACTGACTCTGTTGTGAGCATTGTTGAAGCAACTGATGTAGCGTTCTGAAGTGCACTTCTTGTAACCTTAACAGGATCAATGATTCCTGCCTCGATCATGTTGACATATGTCTCATTGTATGCATCAAAGCCCACACCAACCTCAGACTCTTTGATCTTGTTGATGATGACTGATCCCTCAAGTCCTGCATTGGCTGCGATGTGGAACAGTGGAGCCTCCATAGCCTTGAGAACTACCTTAGCGCCTGTCTTCTCATCGCCCTCAAGATCCTTTACAAGCTCTGCAACCTTCTTTGCAGCGTGGATGTATGCTGAACCACCACCTGAGATGATTCCCTCTTCAACTGCAGCTCTTGTGGCATTAAGGGCATCCTCCATACGGAGCTTAGCTTCCTTCATCTCTGTCTCTGTAGCTGCGCCGACTCTGATAACTGCAACTCCACCGGCAAGCTTTGCGAGTCTCTCCTGAAGCTTCTCTTTATCAAACTCTGATGTTGTCTCCTCAAGCTGAGCCTTGATGACATTTACACGACCTGCGATGTCTTCCTTAGCGCCCATACCATCAACGATAACTGTGTTCTCCTTTGTGATCTTAGCACTCTTTGCACGTCCAAGGTCATCAAGAGTAGCATCCTTGAGCTCATATCCAAGCTCCTCTGAGATTACCTTACCGCCTGTAAGAATAGCGATATCCTGAAGCATCTCTTTTCTTCTGTCGCCATAACCAGGAGCCTTTACAGCTACTACCTGGAATGTACCACGCAGCTTGTTGACGATAAGTGTTGTGAGAGCCTCACCCTCGATATCCTCAGCGATGATCAGTAGCTTTGATCCGCTCTGAACGATCTGCTCAAGAAGTGGAAGGATCTCCTGGATATTTGAGATCTTCTTATCTGTAATAAGTATATATGGGTTATCAAGCTCTGCAACCATCTTCTCCATATCTGTTGCCATGTAAGCTGAAATATAACCTCTGTCGAACTGCATACCTTCTACAAGGTCGAGCTCTGTCTTCATTGACTTTGACTCTTCGATTGTGATGACTCCATCCTTTGACACTTTCTCCATAGCGTCGGCAACCATCTGTCCAACCTCATCGTCACCAGCTGAGATAGATGCAACTCTTGCGATCTGATCCTTTCCGCTGATAGTCTCACTCATATCAAGAATAGCCTCAACTGCCTTGTCGCAAGCCTTCTTCATTCCCTTTCTGAGAACGATAGGATTAGCACCTGCTGCCAGATTCTTCATTCCTTCATTGATCATAGCCTGTGCAAGAACTGTAGCTGTTGTAGTACCATCACCTGCAACATCGTTTGTCTTTGTTGCAACTTCCTTGACGATCTGAGCACCCATGTTCTCAAATGCATCCTCAAGCTCGATGTCCTTTGCTATTGTAACACCATCATTTGTGATGAGTGGTGAACCGTATGACTTTGCAAGTACAACGTTTCTTCCTTTAGGTCCAAGTGTAACTCTTACTGTATCTGCTAACTGATTAACTCCTGCCTCAAGTGCCTTTCTAGCCTCAGCACCGTACTTAATTTCCTTTGCCATTTCTATCTACCTCCATGTTATATTACATATATATCATCCGCATATGTCTCCCACAGCTCACGCTGTCTGGATATATGCTTTTACTTCTCAACGATTGCAAGGATGCTGTCCTGCTTGATAACTATGTACTCTTCGTCGTCAAGCTTAACCTCTGAACCAGCGAACTTCTGATATATAACTGTATCTCCAACCTTAACGTCCATAGGAACCAGCTTGCCATCAACAACTGCTCCAGGGCCAACCTCTATAACCTCTGCATACTGTGGCTTCTCCTTTGCCTGGCCTGGTAATACGATTCCTGACTTTGTTGTCTCCTCTGCTACTGACTGCTTTAATACTACTCTGTCTCCAAGTGGTCTTAACTTCATGATATATACCTCCTGATTTATTTTTTCTTTTATTTTCTCATCTTCGTTCTTAGCACTCAATTTATGTGAGTGCTAACACTGTTTTATATTCTATCCATTTCTATAAAAAAATCAACCCTTATTTTCTAAAAAATATATAAAAATATGTCTGTCATCTACAGTAATACATATCACTTAAAAAGAGTCGTTCTTGCATAGTCAAACAGATACTGCTGCGCATATCCCCCGAGATTTCCGAACTTTTTCACGGCAAATGCCTCTATCTCCAGTTTTTTTGTGTCCTTGCCATCAAAGTACATGCTCTCCATGATCCTCTTCATCCACACATCCACAGGGAAAGCCTCACGTCTTCCAAGTCCAAAGAGCAGGACACAGTTGGCAACTTTCTCTCCTACTCCCTTTATAGTCATGAGAAGTTCCCTTGCCTGTTCTATGTCAAGTGCGTCAAGCTTCTCCTTTGTGACATTTCCCGAGTACACCGCCTCCGTCGCATTCATTATGTATGGAGCACGGAATCCGACCTTGCACTCCCTGAGCTCATCCTCTGTGACCTCATGAAGTCTGTCTACATCAGGGAACACATAAAATGCCTCGCCATTATATCCTATGACCTCATCACCAAATCTATGCGATATATTTTTCACACACTGTTTTATCTGAGGGATATTCTTGTTCTGGGATATGATAAATGATATAAGCGTCTCAAAGAAGTCCTGATTGAGTATACGTATTCCATCCTTCTCATTCACAGCCGTCTGAAGTGCGCTGTCCGCCTTTATGACACTCTCCTTGATGAGCCCGTAATCGTTGTCCATATCCAGATAAGGACGCCATATTCCTTCATAGTCTTCCATGGATGAACCATATATCCTGAGCACGCCGCCTGACTGTTCCATCTTCACAGCCCTGCCAAATGCTATGACCTCATACACTTCATCATCAAGCTTGTCAAAATGAAAGCACTGACCACACTCAAGTATCTGAGAAAGTCTGAAATCCTTCACTCCGTCTACCGTAACTATATTGCCATCACAACTTACATTCATCTTCCGTACACCTGCCATTTCATATTTGTATAATTGTGCTTTTTGTCTTATAAATTTCTCCAGGCTATTGTATAATACCTGTATATTATTTTCAATGTCACATAAGCAGTGTGGCAAAAACTGACACTATCACAAACAGGAGGATCTATGGCTGAACAGATATACACTATACCAGTAAACGATGCATTTGACAGCGGCTGCGAATGCCCTATGTGCCAGATGCAGAAGGATCTTGAACGAAATGCAATTGAATATACGATGGGGCCAAGCTACATGGAGGACGACAACCGTGCCATGACTGACAAGCTTGGTTTTTGCAGTCATCATCTGAGAATGCTCTATCAGGAAAAGAATCGTCTGGGTCTGGCACTCATGATGAACACCCATATGAATAAGACTATACAAGATATGAGGGCGCTGGCTGCCAAAGGTCCCGCCGCCAAAGCCGGTCTGTTCGGCAAGAACACACCAAATGCACCTGTTGTCGATTATATAGAGAATATGGAGAAAAGCTGCTTCATTTGTGGACGTATGGATGACATGTTCGTACGCTATGTAGACACTATCTTCCATATGTGGAAAAGAGATTCCGAGTTCAGGGACAAATTTGCTACGAGCAAAGGCTTCTGTACATACCACTACGGAATACTGTACAAGACAGGCCAGAACAAACTGAGCAAGGAACAGTATGCGCAGTTCATCGAAATCCTCAACAAGGTATACTTTGACAATATGGAACGTGTCAATGGTGACCTGAGCTGGTTCATAGACAAGTTTGACTACAGATACAAGAACGAGCCATGGAAGAATTCCAAGGACGCCCTCCCGAGAGGGATCATCAAGATTGGCCACACATTTGTAGAATAATAAACACATGACAATAAATAAAAGCCGCCTTACATATCTGTAAAGCGGCTTATTTTAACTGACTCTCCATGCAATGAGACCATCCGGAAGCGCCGGCTTTATCATGCCAGGCCTTCTGCCTGTGTTCTCTATGCCATGAGCCTGTTTCATTCTCTCATGGAGATATGCTCTGTATTCTGTGAGAAGCCCGGTAAATATCGGTCTGAGCTCAGGGCACCTTCTGAAATCCCCCGGCTTGACAAGTCCCGGTTTCTTGTGGAATATATCCACACCGGCATTTTTCAACACCGATGCCACGAACTGTGAACAGAAGAAACTGTATTCCCTCTCATACGCAAGATGGAAAAATACGCTGAATACACCCATGAAGTTATATCCGTATCTGTCCGGATGCTTCTTGAATCTGGCGAGCTCCTGCTGTATCCTGTCATACTGCTTACTCGTGACCTTCAGCTCATACACAGCGCATCTGGTTCCCTTGTGCTTTCCAAATATTCCCTTTTCTATGTTCTCACTGATAAATCCACTGTTAAATGGATTGTATACACCTTTCCTTGCAAAACTGTACATCTCATCAAGACTTATGTCCAGTGCCAGAGATGTGTGACAATACGGCTCTCTGGTCATAAGCTTTATGAGATTTGAAGGAACTGTTTTTGTCTTTGACAAAAGTATGTATACCTTCTTACTCTCATCTTTCATATTTTTGTTTCCAATCACCTATTTTGATGTACGCATATCCCCCCACAGGATAAGCGCCAATCCCCACATCATAAATTATAAACGCATCCCCGGTAATTACTTGCCCGGCTTGTAAGAACTCTTGAGTGACACGATCCTGTTGTATACAGGATGCTCCGCTGTAGAATCCTTTGAGTCAACACAGAAGAAACCATTTCTCAGGAACTGGAATGCCTCTCCCGGCTGAGCCTCCTCAAATGCCTTCTCAAGCTTACATCCCTGTTTGATAACAAGTGAGTTTGGATTGAGATTCAATGTACCATCGTCGTTGAGCTTCCCCTTCTCCTCATCGATGATATTCTCATACAGACGAACCTCTGCATCTATTGCGCTCTCTGCCGATACCCAGTGAATGGTTCCCTTGACCTTACGTCCCTCAAAGCCTGAACCGCTTCTTGTCTCTGGGTCATATGTACAATGTACTGTTGTGACATTGCCGTCCTCGTCCTTCTCAAATCCCACGCACTTTACGAAATATGCATTCTTAAGACGAACCTCGTTGCCAGGGAACAGTCTGAAATACTTCTTAGGAGGCTCCTCCATGAAGTCCTCTCTCTCTATATACAGATACTTGCTGAATGCTACCTTTCTGCTTCCGAGCTCCTCGTTCTCCTGATTGTTCTCGACATCGAGGTACTCAACCTGATCCTCAGGATAGTTGTCGATGACAAGCTTTACAGGATCAACAACTGCCATGTATCTCTTGGCTGTGAGCTTCAGGTCGTCTCTCACGCAATACTCAAGCATAGCGTAATCAACAGACGACTGGCTCTTGGATATTCCAACCAGCTCCATGAACTTCTTAATAGCTGATGGTGTGAAGCCTCTTCTTCTGAGGGCTGCAATGCTTACAAGACGTGGGTCATCCCATCCGTCTACTATTCCGTCCTCGACAAGCTTCTTGATGTATCTCTTACCTGTTATGACATTTGTCAGGTAAAGCTTTGCGAACTCTATCTGCTTTGGTGTGCCCTCAGGTGAATCCTTGTAACCGAGCTCCATAACCACCCAGTCATACAGAGGTCTGTGATCCTCAAACTCAAGTGTACATATAGAATGTGTAACACCCTCGATGGCATCCTCGATAGGATGTGCAAAGTCATACATAGGGTAAATGCACCACTTGTCACCTGTGTTGTGGTGGTTCATTCTTGCTATTCTGTAGATAATAGGATCTCTCATGTTGATGTTAGGGCTTGCCATATCTATCTTTGCACGGAGTACCTTACTTCCGTCAGGGAACTCACCGTTCTTCATTCTCTCGAACAGATCAAGATTCTCCTCTATGCTTCTGTCTCTGTATGGGCTGTTCTTGCCCGGCTCAGTGAGAGTTCCTCTGTACTCTCTGATTTCATCTGCTGTGAGGTCACACACATATGCCTTGCCCTTCTTGATGAGCTTTATGGCAGCCTCGTACATCTGGTCAAAGTAATTTGATGCAAAGAACACTCTGTCTCCAAAGTCTGCTCCCAGCCACTTGACATCTGCAAGTATTGACTCTACGAACTCTGTTTTCTCCTTTGTAGGGTTGGTATCGTCAAATCTGAGATTAAACTGTCCGCCATACTGCTGTGCCAGTCCGTAATTCAAAAGTATTGACTTGGCATGTCCTATATGTAAATATCCATTTGGCTCTGGTGGGAATCTGGTAACGATCTTCGGCACCTTACCCTCTGCGATATCTTTCTCAATTATCTGTTCAATGAAATTCTTACCTGTCATCTCTTCAGCCATTTCCAAACTGCCTCCCGCTTTTTTTGATAATTCTAAATGTCTGCAACCGAATTTGCACACGATTACAGTTAGTTTACCATACTTTTACTGCTTGTACCACAATTATCTTTTGATTTGTCATTATTTTTCGCACAAATGTAAATATTTTACTTGATTTTTGATGTCCATTTTGTTATAGTTATTATTGCTTTTGAAAAGCAAGCTACTATAGCTCAGGTGGTAGAGCGCAACATTGGTAATGTTGAGGTCACGGGTCCGACTCCCGTTAGTAGCTTTTATTTTTTTGTCCGTATTTACGCCGCCCTGAGCGGCTTTATTTTTTTGCAAGAAAAAAGCGCCCCACTTAGGTGCTTTTTTCTCTGAACATTATATCAGGCGGATCACTTACTTTCCGCCCGCAGTCTCAGCTTCATATATTCCATCAGCCCACTTCTTATTCCACTCACCCATGACATCGTTCAGGGACTTGTGTCCGCAGTGTGACTGTCCAAGTGCTGTGTCGATCAGATCGACCTGGTACTGTGAACCCTTGTCAAGATCGAGCTCAGAAGCTTTATTTACATTAGTCCATTTTCCCTTATTGTCGACGCTTGCTGCATTGTTTGCAATGAGGTCAATGCTCTCAAATTCTTAAGACCAACAAAATTGGATGTCTCGCTTATTCCATCCCAGTCCGTCAAACTGTTCTTAAACATATCCACAAATGATATATAAGTGAATACGATAAGAAGCAATACCGGCAAAGCCAGGAACAATACGATCGTTCCCACCTTACCTTTACCTTTTTTAGCTTTGCTCTCCGCTCTCATGCCACCACTCCTTAATCTGATGATCAATAAAAAATAATCATTTTTACCTTTTGTTACTTTCGATTAAGGTTGGCTATACATTTATTTTAGTTTATTTCAAGCTAATATGCAGGCTTATTAGCAAATTCTTTGCAAAAAAAGGAAGCGACATATTGCCACTTCCTGTCTTTGATTAAACAACTTAAAATTTTATTATTCTAATTACACATCCCTGAGCTTAGCTCTGATCCTCTGAACCGCATTGTCTATGGATTTTGCCGGTTTGCAGAGTCTCTCCCCTATCACTTCATAAGAAGCGCCTGTTAGATATTCGTCAAGAACACGCTTCTCAAGCTTAGAAAGCTTACTGTCGATGAGCTTTATAAGATCTGACTCACGCAGCTTCGCCATCATGATATCCTCAGGATTAGTTATGACACCCGAATCTATCTCATCAAGCGGGCTGGAGTAATCTCCCCCGCCATCGCCATAGATCGATATATAGTAGTTCAACGGTCCGTTTTTCTTGTTGTTTGAATTGTTCACCGCGGTAATGAGCTGCCTTCTCACGCACATGAACGCAAAGGTCTTGAATGTCGCGCCCTTGTCAGGTCTGTAATTATTCACAGCCTTGACCAGTCCGATCATGCCCTCCTGTATAAGATCCTCCTCATCAGCACCTATGATATAAAGGCTTCTGCTCTGTCCCGTTATCATTGGGCCATAGCGCTTGATAAGTGTCTCCATAGCATCGTTATCCTTTTGTTCATTTATAAGCTCCAGCAGTTCATTATCTGATAATTCCGAATACATATACTCTACCTTTACTTGTTCATCCTCTGTCTTACGACCTCATAAGCCAGAACTCCGGCAGCAACTGACGCGTTGAGTGAGTCTATGTCTCCCTTCATAGGAACAGATACGACATAATCACACTTCTCCTTGACCAGTCTGCTGACACCGCTTCCCTCATTACCTATGACAAGTCCAAGGGAACCTGTGAGGTTACACTTGTACATGAGTTCTCCGTCCATATCCGCACAGGCGAACCACATGCCTCTATCTTTCAGCTCCTCTATGGTCTTGCTGATATTTGTAACCTTTGCAACAGGTGTATAATTGATAGCTCCCGCTGATGCCTTTACAACCGTTGCTGTGATTCCGACTGCACGCCTCTTAGGTATGATCACACCGTGGGCACCACAGAGATTCGCTGTTCTGATGATCGCACCAAGATTGTGTGGATCCTCTATCTCATCGAGTATGAAGAAAAATGGATCCTCTCCTCTGCTCTCAGCCAGTGCAAACATATCCTCTATCTCTGCGTACTTATATGCCGCTGCATGAGCTATCACGCCCTGATGCTTGCCAGCCTGTGACATCTGGTTTAACTTTTCCTTTGAGAGGTAGTTTATCACTGTGTCCTGCTTCTTTGCCTCTCTGACTATGCTGTTCACGATTCCATCCCTGCATCCGTCAAGGACATACAGCTTATCTATGGTCTTGCCTGATCTGAAAGCCTCGAGGACTGCATTTCTTCCCTCTATGACAAATGCTTCCTCATCGCTCTCTGTCTTAATGTTATTCTCAAATTCTCTATTCTGCATCTTTTTCTCCATCTGTACTCTCTGTACTCTGTTCAAGTGTTGAGGTATCCTCTATTGTATCTTCCTGTACTGCTTTGCCCGGATCCTTGTGCTGCTGTTCTGCCCTGTCCGTTTCAACTGGATCATGGTTCAGTATGATCCTCGTGATCTCAAACATCCTGTCATACTGCTTATCAAGATACAGAAAGCCTATAAGGCACTCAAAGCCCGTTGCCATTCGGTACTGTCCCACAGTCGCATTCTTGGCTGTTGAATGAGTCTTGGTGTTCCTGCCTCTCTTGTATATCCACTCTTCCTCCTCGGTGAGCAGTCCGTTGTCCAGAAGATACATTATATATCCCGCCTGAGCCTCCGCCTTCACAAGCTGGCTCACCTCTTTGTGGTATTTGTATGCCTGCTTGTTATCCTTTGTGACAGCAAGGGTCTTTATGAGAAGATCAAACACGCTGTCACCTATATATGCAAGTGAAAGCGGTGAATACTCCCTTGGATTAGTGTATGTCACCCCGAGTATCTCAGTAAAGTAACTGTCTATGCTCTTTTCCATTTTACGCCCTCTCTGGTATCCTCAAGGATAATTCCCATATCACTGAGCTGGTCACGGATCTCATCTGCCCTAGCAAAGTTCTTTGCCTTTCTTGCAGCCTGTCTCTCCTCGATAAGAGCCTCTATATCTGAATCAAGTATCTCTTTCTTCTTCTCTGTGATGATTCCAAGTATGTCGCAGAGCTTTGTCACTGTATTGAGCACAAGCTCCACAGTAGCCTTTGTTGACTCCTCTGTCACATTTACATTTGCATATTTTACGAGCTCAAATATAACTGAGATCGCATCTGCAGTGTTGAGGTCGTCATCCATGGCTGCCTCATATTTCTTCACAAATGCATCCATCTCGTCTGCAACTGCCTTATCTACTTCTCCTTCTGTTCCGCTTATAGACTTCAGTCTGTCAACTGCTGTAAGGATTCTCTCAAGGCCGTTCTTTGAAGCCTCAACAAGGTCTGCTGAGAAGTTGAGCGGACTTCTGTAATGGGCTGACAACATGAAGAATCTGATGACCTGAAGAGGGTACTTCTCTGCTATCTCTCTGACTGTGAAGAAGTTGCCAAGTGACTTGGACATCTTCTCATTGTTGATCTTGAGGAAGCCGTTGTGCATCCAGTATCTTGCGAACTCTGTGCCATTTGCAGCCTCACTCTGTGCTATCTCGTTCTCATGGTGTGGGAATACAAGATCCTCTCCACCCGCATGTATATCTATTACATCTCCGATATATTTCTTGGACATAACCGAGCACTCAAGATGCCAGCCTGGTCTTCCATCGCCCCATGGTGATGGCCATGATGGCTCGCCCTCCTTCTTTGGCTTCCAGAGAACGAAATCAAGCGGATCCTCCTTCTCATCAACACCTGATACAAGAAGGTCTCTGTTACCTGAACGGAGGTCATCGATATTCTTCTTGGACAGCTTGCCGTAGTCCTTGAACTTTCTGGTTCTGAAGTATACGGTTCCATTCACCTCGTAAGCGTATCCCTTCTCTATAAGAGTCTTTACCATCTCAATCATATCCGGTATCTCTTCTGTTGCCTTTGGATGTGTTGTCGCCTCACGCACATTGAGAGCCGCCATATCCTTCTTGACCTCTGCGATATATCGCTCTGATATAACGCTGGCATCCACACCCTCCTCATTTGCACGCTTTATAATCTTGTCATCGACATCAGTAAAATTCGATACATAATTGACATCATAGCCCTTGTACTCCAGATATCTTCTGAGCGTATCAAATACTATCATTGGTCTGGCATTTCCTATATGGATATAATCATATACAGTAGGACCACATACATATATTCCCACCTTACCCTCGTTGATAGGCACAAACTCTTCTTTTCTTCTTGTGAGCGTGTTTAAAATCTTCATAAATATAATGTCCTTTCTATATTGGTCGATAATATATCTGTAAGCAAACAAAAAACTTCGTCCCAATATACATATGATATGCATATAGAGACGAAGTATTATCTCCGCGGTTCCACTCTGATTGTATTAAATACTACAATTCCTGTTCTTCGCCTTTTGTGTCTAGTATATGTGCGGGTGCAGGCTTTGTCAATAATTTCATTTTATAATTGTACTGGACATAGCACCAATTATTTACTAGAATAAACTGAATAAAACAATCAGGAGGATACCTATATGTCAGATATAAACAATAACGAAACCGACGAAATGGATATCGAGATGATCGATATAACATACGAGGATGGAACATCCTGCACATGTGAGATCATTGCCAAATTCGAGGTAAATGACATCTCTTATGCCGCTCTGCTTCCTGCAGATGACGAGGATGCCGATATCATCGTGTACAGATACAGCGAGCAGGGAGACGATGTCACCCTCGACGAGATCACCGACGAGGCTGAGTTCAACGATGTCGCTGACGCCCTCGACGAGATCCTGGACGATCTGGAATTCAATTCAGATGACGAGGAATAATATCCGTACATCTATGCGTTTTCTATAAGCTCGTTATTTATCGTGTATTCAAGGCTGAGCGTCTTTGTTTCATGTATATCATCGAAGTGGACACACAGCTTTCTGTCATCTACATATGTGATGACTCCACGTCCATACCGCTTGTGGATTATGGTGTTTCCTGTTTTTATCAGAGACCTGTCCACAAGCATTTCCTGGACAAATCTCGAGGTCACCGCTTTTCTTCCATACATTTTCTGGGGAACATACACATACAGTCCATACTTAGCCCTCGTGACGGCCACATAGAACAACCGGCGTTCCTCCTCTATATTTCCATCTCCGACTGATTTCTTATGAGGCGTTATGTCCTCAACAGCATCCATTATGAATACATATGAATACTCAAGTCCCTTTGAACAGTGCATAGTCGAAAGCGTGACTGTATCACCTGCCACACTGCCCTGCCTGCTCTGCTCTCTGAGCTGTTTTGTATATTCGTCTATATACTCCATCCAGCCGTCGAAGCTCAGAAAGTCTTTTGCACTGTCCTGTATCTCCTCCAGGATATCCATATAATCGTCCTCACTCACGCCCCTGTACTCAGCATATTCCCTCACATACGCATCCAGTCCAACCGCTTTCCTTATATAATTCACGGCCGCGTACGGCGCAAGTCTGCTTATCCTCTCCAGATCGTTCTCGAGAACATTTATGTTGTTGACTATTCTGTACTTATCCTTATAATGCTGCCTCAGCTCCTCAAAGTTCACCACCGGCGAATCAAATGCATCCCTGCTTATATACCTGTTCGGCTTATTGATGATCCTGAGGACCGTTCTCCTGTCCCTGCTGCCCCTTGCAAGCCTTATATAGTCAAATATGTTCTCAGCTAGGAAGTGCGTGAAGATATTTGGTATGTTATCCTTCATCAAAAATGGTATGCCATTTTCCATGAGCTTTGAAGCCAGCGCCCTCGGCTCGGTATTCGTCCTGAATATGATCGCCATTTCACGGTATGGAATACCAGCCCGGTTAAGCTCTGTTATCCTGTCTATGATCTTCTTATTCTGCTCCGTCATGCTGTCCGTCTTAACTATATGGACTCTGTCGCTCTGTCCCGCGGCAAATGCCGACCTGAGCTGCTTCTCATATCTGTCCCGGTTGTTCTGTATTATCCGCTTCGAGCACTCAACTATATCGTAGCTGCAGCGGTAATTGACATTCAGGTATTCTATGACCGTACCATGGAAATCCTCCGGGAACTTCTTCATTATAGCCGGAGCAGCCCCCCTGAAGCCATACACCGACTGATCATCGTCACCCACGGAAAATACGTTCTGTCTCTCTCCGGCTAGCAGCTTCACAATGTCATACTGGATCATATTTATATCCTGGAACTCATCTATGAGTATGTACCGAAACTTGTTCTGCCACATCTTAAGTATGTCTGGTCTCTCCGACAATAGCTCATATGTGAACACCAGCATATCGTCAAAATCTATCTTCCCGCATCTTCTCAGGAAATTCTCATACTCATCGTACACAATGCGGAAATCCTCAAGCTTCATCGTTGTGCTCTCATAGTTCTCAAGACTCACTCTCTCGCTCTTGACATTGCCTATCTCCCCGACAACATTCTTGGCAAAATCCTCCTGGCTGTCATACCTAAAGCCGTGTCTGTCTATGCTGTCCCTGATTGCTCCATACTTTTCGGAATCCGTGACGATATTCGCCGCTGTGTAATTATATGCATTTCTGAGCATCCAGAAAAACACAGAGTGAAACGTTCCAAATGTTACTCCGCGGGTTCCCGGACACAGCTCCTGAAACCGCCCCTTCATCTCATTCGCCGCAGCCTTCGTGAAGGTTATGACCAGGATATTGTCCGGTCTCACACCATGTTCCTCTGTCATGTATTTTATCCTGTGGGTGATGACCGTAGTCTTACCTGAACCAGGCCCCGCTAGCAGCAGCATCGGCCCATCGCAGTGTCTCACCGCTCTCTTCTGGGATTCATTAAATTCCATCTGTATATCCTTTCACGCAAATATAAAAGGCGGTCAAAAGTTTACCCTTTAACCGCCTTCTCATATATGCCAGTTATATCAGCATGATATATATCATTACTTACCGCAGCACTTCTTGTACTTAAGTCCGCTTCCACATGGACATGGATCGTTTCTTCCAACCTTTGGTGCCTTGATGATAGTCTTAGATGACTTCTGTATCTTGTAGAGCTCGTCTCTCTTTGCCTTGGAGAATATTCCCTCCCACTGAGGAAGAGTGTAGAGCCACTCTGCATTGCACTCAACCATGTTCATATAAAGCTTCTCATAATCTATAGGAAGCTTAACCTCTGAGTCCTCTGTCACATCATCAAGATTGTTTGATTCTGCAAGACTGTCATCTATTCCGTCGAGGAATCCGATCATATACTGAATAGTGAGTCCGTACTTCTCAGCAAGCTCTTTTACAGTTCCATGTACAGGGTCTGCAAGAGGATTAGCAAGAAGCTGCTCATATACGCCCTTCTCTGCCTGGAAATAACTAACCCAGAATTCCTTCCCCTCAGGTGTTCTGTCATCTAATCCGTATGCGTAATCACGCCATTCTTTTAATAAACTCATTTCATCTACCTCTTAAGTATTTTTTGAACTTTAAAGAGTATATCAAATTATGTAATTTTTTTCAACACATTTGTACTGTTCTACTTGTTCTGATCTCTCATATCTTCGCCCTTGCGTCTGAGCACCCTGGCGATGAGCCATATTCCCCAGCACACAACAGGAATGACCACATCAAGGAATATCATACCCATCAGATTATCACTTCCGGTTATTCCCATTATAAATGTCGCAACATACATTCCGATGAGCACAAGTACAAGCACTATAGCTCCAATTCTCTTCAATATATCCATATCAGTCTCTCTTCTTTATCTTATCAAAATACGCCTTGATATCTCTCTCATAACCATTGTCCGACGGCTCATAGAATACCCTGCCTGCAATCTTATCAGGAAGATACTGCTGGTCAACGTAATTATTCGGATAATCATGAGCGTATTTGTATCCTGAGTGTCCAAGCTTTGCTGCACCGCCGTAATGTGCATCTCTGAGATACACCGGAACCTGACCCGTGTCCTCATGCTTTACCGCATCCATAGCCGCAAATATCGCATTCACCACAGAATTGCTCTTCGGTGCACACGCAACGTAGGAAGCCGCATGGGCAAGTATTATCTGTGCCTCAGGCATTCCGACTCTCTCCACAGCCTGTGCACATGCCGACGCCACCACGATAGCATTCGGATCAGCATTGCCCACATCCTCACTGGCACATATCATGATCCTTCTGGCAATAAACTTTATATCCTCACCTCCGTAAAGCATCTTTGCAAGGTAGAATATCGCCGCATCAGGATCTGATCCACGCATGCTCTTTATAAATGCGGATATTATATCATAATGATTATCTCCGTCCTTGTCATATCTTATAGCTCTCTTCTGGATACATTCCTCCGCCACTTCAAGCGTTATGTGTATCCTGCCATCCTCGCTTCTCTCCGTCGACAGAACTCCGAGCTCTATGGCATTTAACGCACTTCTCGCATCTCCCGACGCCATGTCTGCAAGAAAGTCCTCGGCATCCTCATCAATGTCTGCATCAAATGCACCCATGCCATTTTCTGAGTACACCGCCTTGTGGATGAGCTTCTTGATGTCCTCCCTGGACAATGGATTGAGCTGGAATATATGGGATCTGGATATAAGAGCCCCGTTAACCTCAAAATAAGGATTCTCCGTGGTCGCTCCTATGAGTACCACCGTTCCATCCTCAACAAATGGCAGGAGATAATCCTGCTGTGACTTGTTGAATCTGTGGATCTCATCGATGAACAGTATAGTCCGTCTGCCATACATAGCCTTGGTATTCTTCGCCTCTTCCACAACCTTTTCCATGTCCTTCTTGCCCGCCGTTGTGGCGTTGAGCTGTCTGAACTCCGCTTTGGTTGTATTGGCTATGACCATGGCAAGCGTAGTCTTGCCGGTCCCCGGAGGGCCATAAAATATAAGCGAACTTATCTTATCCGCTTTTATCGCCCTGTACAAAAGCTTGTCCTTGCCTATAATATGTTCCTGTCCAACCACGTCATC
This sequence comes from Coprococcus sp. RTP21428st1_C9_RTP21428_210409, assembly GCF_040227395.1. NCBI lineage: Bacteria > Bacillati > Bacillota > Clostridia > Lachnospirales > Lachnospiraceae > Coprococcus > Coprococcus sp. RTP21428st1_C9_RTP21428_210409. The sequence goes on along the minus strand of NZ_JBEHVV010000002.1, from coordinate 71,281 downwards.
AAGGCTGGTCGGTCTCATTCTTTTTGCCAGAGGAGAATCATCCTCCGAGAAATTCTCCCTCATATACTCAAATAAATCCATCTTTATGTCCCTGCCATCTAATATTCAGTGTCATAAGACACTTCGAAGCCCGATATCTTACAATAACGGGCTTCGCATGTATCAATATCATATCATCTACTTGATAATGTCCAGTTTCTTCAGCATGTCATTAAACTTCATGATATCAATCGGCTTACATATGTAATCATCATAATCGTCGCTGGCGAGATTACTGTCAAAGCTTGCCTCGTCAAGTGCGCTGGTCATTATGACCTTCGATCTGAGCATCCTTGACACTCCGTGCTTTCTCTCTGCACTTCTTATGGATGCCAGAACTTTATACCCATCTATCTTTGGCATCATGATATCAAGACACACCAGCTCGAACAGTTCGCCCTTCTCAAGAGCATTTACAAATTCATCAACCGCTGCGATTCCATCAGGTGTTATGACCACATCACCAAACTTACTCAAATACTTGGATAAAAATTTTGCATTTGCAACATCATCCTCAGCTATTAATATCTTCATGACAATTCCTCCCTAATTTTACAACCTAAGTACTTTCTCAAGATGACTGAGCATCTCCTTGATCTCACCCCTGAAACTCTTCCTTGAGTATTGGTTTCTCCGTTCAAGCAATCCCTCTGTAAAAATTCCGTTGAACATGAGCGTAAGTTCCTTCGGTGAGAAAACCGCTCGTATCTCCTTGCTGTCAATCGCACTCTGAAACAATGTGCATACAAAATCATTACGCTTCAACATACACTCAGAGATGATCTCTCTCGTCTCTGACATGTGAAGCAATTCTTCATAATGCAGCATTATCGCACCCATACCAATATAGTTATCATAATATGTTGCATATGTATCTGCATAATACTTGATCTTATCCAGGTATGTCCCGTCAAGTCTCTCAACAGTCCTCTGGATATTGACATCAAATGCCGCATATTCGTTCACAACCGCTATAAGTACCTCATCTATACCCCCAAAATACTTATATATCAGTGTATCAGATATATTCTGCTTTCGTGCAAGGTTCTTCGGTGTAAGAGCATGTAATCCCAAATCTCCAATCAGTTCGATAGCTGAAGCGACAATTTTATCTCTGCGCGAAATATAACTATCCTCCAATGTCTGTTCCTCCCATTACACATAATTTTGCCCTTAGAACACTGATTTTATTCTATGTCATGGGATATATTTTGTCAACATTTTAGACTATCAAGAGTTTTCCTTTTTCCCTGCTGTACATATACAGACTGTCAGACAGATAATCCATGGCAGACACTGTTACCTTGTTCGCCTCTCTTATGAGATCCTTGTAATAATCCTCTGTGTAATCCGCACTTGCCCTGATAAACAGCAGCTCATGCACACTGGATGGCAGGATATATATGTCATCACCCACCATATTCGCACACTCCTCAAGCATTCCATCATACAGTACGGCCGTGGCCCCATTGATACCGTGCGTGTTTGACAACATGTACAGTTCGTCCACATTGTCACAGTCGTCATCGAAATCTATCCCTTCATATCTGCCCTTCAGCGCATCAAAAAGGTTCTGCCTTACACACGGAAACATTCTCTGGGTGTTCTTAAGTGCATTCTTATACAATGTATCCAGACTGACTCTCCACCTCTTCACATCATTATTGTTGACTATCGTGGTTGCCAGGCCGTCGTTATCCAGACTCAGCACCCTTCTGAAAGTTATCGCAAGATCATTAAACTCTATAAATGGTGCACTCTCAAGCAGCCGGCTATTTCGCTCCCTGTTGACAAGCCGCAATATTATGTTGTCCATAACCTTCGTCTCATCCACCACATCGCGTATATCAAGCTTCCTGCACCTGCAGTTCGCCTCTCTGAGCCTGCATATATCTTCCATAACAACATCAAAATCCATCCCCTGCTCATAATCCCTGTAAAACGGATCAAGATATATCGTAGGACACACCTCTTCAGAGCTCTTGCACACATTCATCGCAGTGAGCTCCACCCCATTATTCTTCAAAACCTTATTGACCCGGATGTCTGATCCATCTCCCTGTCTGAGAAGTCTGCTTCTCATTTCATCCACTACTCTGGCTATAAATTCATCAAAATTCATTCAATTCTCCTTTTACAAACAAAATCAAACGAAACGTCCCGATATTTTTTCCTGAAATATTTCATGGGTGAATTCTATAGAAAAACTCTGCCAAATTCAATAATTTTGGTGCGCTTTATAGTGGAATCCTGCGCTTTATATTGGAATCCTGGCACAGTTGTTGCCGCCATATCAAGAAAAAACCGCCATGCCTTCGGCACAGCGGTCTGTTTATTATCTCTCCTGTATATAATTTGTAAGGAACTCTGTGAATTTATCCATCTCTTCATCCGTACCAATGGATATCCTCAGATAATTGTCTATACGTGGTTTGTCAAAATATCTGACATATATATGGGCATCCTTCGCAGCCTGGAATATCTCCTTTGCCGGAATATCCTTATGCGTTGCAAATACAAAGTTTGCAGACGAAGGAAGGCATGTAAAATCAAGTGGCTTTATAGCTTCCACGAATCTCTCTCTCGTGGCGACCACCTTTGAAACAGTCTCCTTAAAATACTCATCGTCCTTAACTGACTCTGTTCCCATTATCAGTGATGGTCTGTTCATTGTATATGAGTTGTATGAATACTTTACGTCATTGAGGGCCTTTATCAGAACCGGGTTGCTTATTGCATATCCTATCCTGAGTCCCGC
>NZ_JBEHVV010000002.1:13887-68331 GCF_040227395.1 Coprococcus sp. RTP21428st1_C9_RTP21428_210409 | reverse complement strand
CCACATTCTTTATGTCCTCGTATATTCCTGTAGGGGCATTTGGATTAGGGAATACGATTCCCCCGTTCTCTCTGTAGTAATTCTCCTTCACCAGCCTGAAGTTTTCGTCAAGTGCCGGTCTCTCGTAAGGGATACTGAAAAGCTCTGCCCACACATCATAGAAGGAATATGTAATGTCAGGGAACAATATTGGTTTGTCAGAGTTGAAAAATGTAAGAAACGACATGGCAAGCACATCATCCGAACCCACTCCCACAAATACCTGTGAAGGATCAACTCCGTGATACTCTGCAAGCACATCGACAAGTGCCGATGCTGTTGGATCCGGATATAATCTGAGTGTATCGATATCCATCATTACATTCTTCACTCTCTGTGACGGGCCGTACGGATTCTCATTCGTATTGAGCTTTATCACATCTGTATCCCTAGGCTGTTCACCCGGAACATAAGGTTCTACTTTTCTTATATTGTCACTCCACGCTGCCATATTATTCCTCCTCATTCACCTGTGCCAGCTTTGCTGTCTGGTCAGCCGCTATAAGACTGTCTATAAGTTCATTCAGATCTCCGTTCATGATCTGGTCAAGCTTGTATAATGTGAGCTTGATCCTGTGATCTGTAACTCTTCCCTCAGGGAAATTGTATGTTCTGATCTTCTCTGATCTGTCTCCTGTTCCTATCTGGCTTCTTCTGTCCGCAGCCTCTGCGTCATGCTGCTTCTGGAGCTCCATGTCGTACAGCTTTGATCTCAGAAGGGCAAATGCCTTTGCCTTGTTCTGGAGCTGTGATTTCTCTGTCTGGCTGTAGATCACTATTCCTGTAGGTATATGTGTAAGACGTACTGCCGAATCGGTTGTATTGACACACTGTCCACCGTTTCCTGATGCTCGCATTACATCTATTCTTATATCATTCTCATTTATCTCTACATCAACTTCCTCAGCCTCAGGCATAACCGCAACTGTTATGGTCGATGTATGGATTCTTCCGCCTGACTCTGTCTTAGGTATACGCTGTACTCTGTGTACACCACTCTCGTACTTCATCTTGGAGTACGCACCGTCTCCGGTGATCATGAACACAGCCTCCTTGAATCCTCCGATACCGTTCTCGTTGACACTCATAAGTTCAACCTTCCACTTGAACTGGTCAACATATTTCTGGTACATTCTGTACACCTCATATGCGAACAGAGCAGCCTCATCTCCGCCTGCACCAGCGCGGATCTCCACGATTACGTTCTTGGAATCGTTAGGATCCTTTGGAAGCAGAAGAATCTTGAGTTCCTGCTCTATGGTCTCGAGATTCGCCTTTGCCTCATTCATCTCTTCCTTTGCCATCTCGCGGAGCTCCTCGTCGCTCTCCTCCTCAAGAATCTCAAGACTGTCCTCTATGGTAGTCTTTGCATCCTTGTACTCATGGTACTTCTCAACTATAGGTGAGAGATCGCTCTGCTCCTTCATGAGCTTTCTGAATTTGTTCTGATCTGACACAACATCAGGATCGGTGAGCTGATTATTTATCGTATCAAGCTTATCTACAAGTTCTTCTAATCTGTCAAACATATCTATACCTCTCTATATTCATTCTGTCACGCTGTCTCCTGCAGCGTTAAATCTACCGGTTATCTTCTCTGTCATATCTGCCGTACACCACCCGGTCATTACCACTCAGATCCTGTACAACATGTATATCGTCATAACCTGAATCTACAAGGAGGTACTGTACATCTTCTGCCTGATCATTGCCAATCTCGAATACAACATATCCTTCATCCTTTATATATTCTCTCGCCTTATCGGCTATTATTCTATAAAAATACAATCCATCCGCCGTTCCGTCAAGTGCCAGATGTGGTTCATGCTCCCTGACCTCCGGCATGAGTGTCTCTATGACATCACTTCTTATATATGGAGGATTCGACAGTATGAGGTCATATTTCCCGGATATCTGCTCAAAGAGATCCGTCCTGACCACTTCAAATCTATCATCCCCTGCACACAGTTTCGCTACATTTCTCCTTGCAAGACCGATCGCTGCCTCAGATACATCGGCAAGTACGATCCTGCTGTTCTTGTTCCAGAGTCCAAACGATACTCCTATGCAGCCCGAACCGCAGCACATGTCCAGAACATCAACGTTATGGTCAGCGTCCTTTACAAGCTTCAATGCCGTCTCAACAAGAGTCTCTGTGTCCATCCTTGGAATGAGCACATCTTCTGCGGTATCAAAATCATATCCCATGAAATTCTGCTCACCTGTGATATACTGAAGCGGAATCCTTGTGCTCCTCTTTTCTATGAGCTTCATGTAGGCTTCCGATTTATCATCATCCACGTCATCTTCTCTGGCCATGATCATATCCATACGGTTCATACCCGACAGGTACTGCCACAATATATCAGCGTCTATATCCGCATCAGGAACATCACTTTTCTCCAGCCTGTCCCGTCCCATTCTCAAAAGTTCACACAGCTTCATCTCTATCGAAATCCTTTAATCTTCTATCTCGCCCTTGTGCATGGCGTCCTGGTATGCCTCCCAGTCTATAACTGCCTCCACGGACTTTATCGCAACTGCTATCATGTCAAGATCCGGCTCCCTTGTGGTGAGTCTCTGAACCCACATTCCCGGAACTGACAGCGCATTTGCAAGCTTTGAATCACTCTTGCCAGCAAACATTATAAATTCGTATGATATACCGGCGATTACCGGAACCAGCAGCAGTCTTATGACAAGTCTGAGCCATGCCGTATCTGCGCTTATAAACATGAAAACAATTATGCTTATTATCATTACGATGAACAGAAAGCTTGTTCCGCATCTCTTATGATATCTTGAATACTTCTTCACGTTCTCCGGAGTCAGTGGCACCCCAGCCTCAAAACAGTTGATCGTCTTGTGCTCTGCCCCATGGTACATGAACACTCTCTGTATATCCTTCATAAGCGATATGAGTGCCACATATCCCAGGAATATTCCAAGTCTTATAACTCCCTCTATGGCAGACATTATGATCCTGTTATCTATAACCTTGTCTATGAGTTCCCCGATAAATGCAGGAAGCATCATGAATAACGCGATGGCAAATACAAGTGAAAATAACACTGTACCTATCATCGCCGCATCGTCCGCTCTTTTCTGCTGCTCAGGTGTCCTCTCTTTTTTCTTTTCTTTTTTCTCTTTCTCCGCCTTCTCTTTCTCCGCCTTCTCAGGCTCCTCGTCATCGTAAAACGATGCTGAGTATGTGAGGGTCTTCACTCCTATCACGAGGGATTCCACGAAATTGACAACTCCCCTGATTATAGGAACTCTGAAAAATACACTTCTCGATGCCATGGACACATAATCCACAACTTTCACTTCTATATCTTTATCCGGTTTTCTGACTGCCACCGCATATCTGTCGCCATTTTTCATCATGACACCTTCCATGACAGCCTGACCGCCTATTCTTACTCTCTTCACGCCAATCTCCTATCGGTATATTTAACTGGATAATAAAAAAACAGCTTGAGATTATTGTAAAATAACCTCAAGCTATCAACGTTTTTATTAGTTGGCCTGAACGCCATACTTCTTATTAAACATATCAATTCTACCACGTGCTTTGATTGCCTTCTGCTGACCTGTGTAGAATGAATGACACTTTGAGCAAATTTCTACGTGAATCTCTTCCTTTGTTGATCCTGTAACGAACTCGTTACCACAGTTACATACAACCTTTGCCTGATAGTAATCTGGATGTATTCCTTTACGCATTCTTTTTCACCTCTTTACATATATATTTATATATGAGAACAGGCATAAAGCCAGGGTTCTTCATAACACAACTTCTGTATTCTAACATAGTGGCCAGTACAATGCAAGCAGTTTTTTGATTTTTTTGACAAAATCATCTCAACAATCCTGCTGTTATTTTCTGAGAAGTGACTGCTTTACATAGTGGATAAATTCTTTGTTGTTTCTGGTACGAACAAACAGCTTTCTGACATCCTCAAGAATATCCTCTGATTTACTTCCCATGAGCTCCTTGTGAATGGCTGTGACAACCTCCTGCTCTTCCTTGTTGAGGAGAAGATCATCTCTTCTGGTGCCGGATTTTGCTATATCTATGGCAGGGAATATCCTCTTCTCTGAGAGCTTTCTGTCAAGCACAAGCTCCATGTTACCGGTTCCCTTGAACTCCTCAAATACAACGTCATCCATCTTGCTGCCCGTGTCGACCAGCGCTGTGGCAAGGATCGTAAGGCTTCCTCCCTCACGCATGTTTCTGGCGGCGCCAAAGAATCTCTTTGGCATGTGAAGCGCTGCAGGATCAAGACCACCTGACAGAGTTCTTCCGCTAGGAGCGACCGTGAGGTTATACGCTCTTGCCAGACGTGTGATACTGTCGAGCAGGATCACGACATCCTTCTTGGACTCCACAAGTCTCTTTGCTCTCTCAATGACCATCTCTGACACTCTCTTATGATGCTCTGGAAGCTCATCAAATGTTGAATAGATAACCTCCACATTAGGGCCCTCTATGGACTCTCTTATGTCTGTTACCTCCTCAGGTCTCTCATCTATGAGAAGGACGAGCAGGTGCATATCCTCATATTTTCTGCTGATCTGCTTTGCGATCTGCTTGAGAAGAGTCGTCTTTCCTGTCTTAGGTGGTGAAACGATCATGCCTCTCTGTCCCTTACCTATAGGGGCAAGAAGATTGATCATCCTGATAGGGATAGGAGCACCGTCTCCGTCAAGCTCTATCCTCTCATTAGGGAAGATAGGGGTCATCTCCTCAAAGCTCTTGCGGGCCGCTATGACCGCAGGATCCTCATCGTTCACGCTTGCCACATATAAAAGGGCACTGAACTTTTCTCCCTGTGTCTTGTTTCTTATATTACCTGTGACTATATCTCCTGTCTTGAGACCAAATCTTCTGATCTGTGCCGGTGACACATATATATCCTGATCTCCCGGAAGATAATTTGCACTTCTTATGAAGCCATATCCCTCAGGCATGACCTCAAGTATTCCGTGAGCCTGTCTTCCACTGTCGAGCTCCGGCAGATACTCGTTCACGTTCTGTGCCGCCTGATTTGACTGGACTCTGTCCTGGTTCTGGCCTCTGTCCTGGTATCTCTCCTGGCTCTGACCTCTGTCCTGATACCTTTCCTGGTTTCTGTCCTGATTCTGACCTCTATCCTGGTATCTCTCCTGATTCTGGCTGTGATCCTGATATGTAGCCATTCTTCTCATACGTCTCTGTCCATTGTTCTCCCTGGAATCATCACCTCTTGAGCCCTCAGAGTGATGTACTATCCTGGTTTTTCTGTATTCTGTGTCTCCGGCTGTCTCTCTGACCACATGCTCAGTCTTAGGCTCTGACACATTTTTCTTATTTTCCACTGAAACCGCTGTCACATGCTCCTCCACATATTTTATGAGGAACTGCGCAAGCTCCGCCTTCTTCATTCCCGAGCAGCCTTTTATACCATTATCCTTGGTAAACTGACGCAACTCTGCAAGAGAAGCTTTACTAAAATCCATATATAATTGTCTCCTTTCACTGAAACCAATGATTAACAAATAAATTAAGTATTATGGGAATATAAACACTCTAAGAAATAAGTAGTGTCTCTCAATGATACATCAAATTCAATTACGGTAAAAAAATAAAAATGCGCTAAGCACGCATATTATTCCCGCTCATTATAACATAAATAGAACAATTGTAAATATATTGATTTTAAATTTTACTAATGTTATCATATGAATGTTGTCCGTTCATCAGCACGGACAAACATTTTAACAAAGGATACACGATATGGGAACCGAATCTATTGTATTATATAAACTCATAGTGCTCTATATGCTTGACAGAGTTAACTTCACTCTGACCAATTCACAGATTTCAGACTTTGTTCTGGAGAAGGGCTACACCAATTATTTCACTCTTCAGGAAGCCATAAATGGACTTATAGAAAGCGAATTTGTATATGTATCAAGCATAAGAGGCGCATCCCATTATAAGATAACCTACAAAGGTGAGGAAGCCCTGAGCATGTTCGAGAACAGGATCCCATATGCCATCAAACAGGATATACTGGATTTCTTTGAGAAACAGCAGATCAACCTCAAAAAGGAAACTGAGATACAGTCTGACTACTACCTCAACGATTCCAATGAATATACCGTCTCCTGCGTCATCAACGACAGGAACGAGCCGCTGCTGGATATAAAGTTCAGCGTGCCTACCCAGGCCGTGGCTGTTGCCATATGTGACAACTGGCGTCAGAAAAGCACTGAGATATATGATATACTCGTAAAACAGTTATGGGCATCCAACACATCCAGCTAATATCAGCATAAAAATGACTGAGAATACCGAAAAGAATTATACTCCTCGATATTCTCAGTCATTTTTTTGTCTATTTATCTGACTATATGTTCATATTACTTTACTGCTGCTCCTGTGCCAGTGTCTCCTCTATGAGATTCCAGATCTCATCTCTTCCCTGCTTTGTCTGTGCGGAGAACGGTATCATCGTTGTTCCAGGAACAAGATCCAGTTTCTCACGTATGAGCTTCAAGTTCTTCTGAACCTGGCTTCTCTTGATCTTGTCCAGTTTTGTGCAAATGATCACCGGCTCATAGCCATTGTCCACGATCCAGTCATACATCATGCAGTCATTCTCCGATGGCACATGTCTTATGTCTATCAGCAGGAATACCTTTTTGAGCTGCGGAGAACCGTGAAGGTATCTCTCGATCATCTTGCCCCATTTTGCTCTTATCTCCACCGATACTTTTGCATATCCATATCCCGGCAGATCCACAAAGTACAGATTTTTATTTACATTATAGAAATTGATCGTCTGTGTCTTACCTGGCTGCGCGGATGTTCTGGCAAGCGACTTCCTGTTAAGCAATCCATTTATCAGAGATGATTTTCCTACATTTGACTTGCCGGCAAATGCGATCTCCGGGAGATCGTTATCAGGTAATTTACTTGTAATTCCACACACAGTCTCAAGCTCAGCGCTCTTTACTATCATATACTTCTCCTTATCTGACAAGGGCAAGGTCAAGCACCTGCCTCATGTCTTCCACTAAATGAATATTGACTCCCGATGTTATCTCTTCATCCAGCTCCAGATAATCGCTCTCATTTTTCGACGGTATCAGTATATCTTTAACACCGATCATCTTGGCTGCAAGGAGCTTCTCCTTCAGGCCTCCAATAGGAAGCACCTCTCCTCTGAGAGTTATCTCTCCTGTCATAGCTATTCTGCCATTAACCGGCACGTTAAATATGGCTGAATACAACGCTGTCGCCATGGTTATTCCGGCAGACGGACCATCCTTTGGAACTGCCCCCTCCGGTATATGGATATGGAAATCGTGCTTTGCAAAGTAATCGTCTCCAAGCGCCAGTGATTCCTTGAGGGATCTGATATAACTCATTCCCGCATAAGCGGATTCCTTCATAACATCGCCCATCTTACCTGTGAGCTGAAGAGTTCCTGTCCCCGGAAGCACATTGACCTCTATCTCCAGAGTGACACCGCCAACCGCCGTCCAAGCAAGGCCTCTGACAGCGCCAATTTTATTCTTCAGATTTCCATTCTCATCTTTATATTTGTATGGGCCAAGGAAATCCTGGATATTCTTCTTTGTGACTTTGACCACATCCATCTCACCGGTGAGTATCTTGCGGCAGGCCTTCCGACACACCTTGTCTATATTTCTCTCAAGACTTCTGACTCCCGCCTCTCTCGTGTAGTGGCTTATGATCTCCCTTATGGCACCGGCATCTATCTTGAACTGAGATTTTGTCAGTCCGTTCTTCTCACGGGTCTTCTCCACAAGGTACAGCTTTGCTATATGATACTTCTCATTCTCCGTGTATCCCGATATATTTATAACTTCCATTCTGTCGAGGAGCGGCCCCGGTATACCGGAGAGGTCGTTCGCCGTTGCTATGAACAGTACATTGCTCAGATCCACCGGCACTCCAAAATAGTGATCATTGAACTCTTTGTTCTGCTCACCATCAAGCACCTCGAGAAGTGCCGATGACACGTCTCCCTTGTAATCACTGCTCACCTTGTCTATCTCATCGAGAAGCATGAGCGGGTTGTTCGTCTTTGCCTTTATCATGGATTGTACAATCTTTCCAGGCATAGCTCCCACATATGTTTTCCTGTGACCTCGGATCTCCGCCTCATCGTGGACTCCGCCCAGTGATAAGCGGACATATTTCCTCGATGTTGCACGGGCTATCGACCTTGCTATGGATGTCTTTCCTGTTCCCGGAGGTCCCACAAGACAAATGATCGGAAGGTCCCCCTTATTGCTCAATATATGAACAGCAAGATAATCAACGATCCTCTCTTTGACCTCCTCAAGGCCATAGTGATCTTTGTCAAGTATGTCTATGGCTGACTGCAGATCATTATTATCTTCCGTTGACACATTCCACGGATAGCTGAGCATCACATCGATATAGTTTGCCGACACACTGCTCTCAACTGCATTCTGAGGTATGCCCTTATAGTAATTTATCTCTTTTTCTATCTTATCGTATACTTCCTGGCTGCAGCCCGCCTCATCGAGTCTCTTCTGAAATTCTCTGACATTTGCATCTACGCCGTCGTCACCAAGCTCCTTACGGATAACGGACATCTGCTCTCTGAGCACATACTTTCTCTGATTCTCAGCGGTCTCCTGATTGACCTTTTCCATGATCTCTTTCTTGATCTTGCCGATTCCGAGAACTTCCTCCATTATCTGTATCAACCTCATAGCGCGGCTTCTGACATCTAGCATCTCCAGAAGCTCCTGCCTGTTGTCATCAGATATATTCACATAGTCGGCCATGCTGTCAACCAGCTTTCTGACAGACTTGAATGAACGTATCTCCCTGTACAGAACGTTGTTCTTCACTATACCCTCGTCAAATGCTTCCTTAAGCTTTTCCTTGAGTATGCTCTGTATAGCCTTCTCCTCATCCTCGCTGATGTCGTTAGTCTCCTCCACATCTGTCACGTGGCACACATAATATTTATCCTTGCTGTAATCCACAAGGCGCGCTCTCTTCTCAGTCTGTATGAGAACTCTCATGCCTTTGTTCTGAAGTCTGACAAACTGCTTTATCCTGGCTATGACACCTATCTCATAAAACGAAACTGTCTTATCGCCGTTCTTATGAACAGGATTTGCCAGAAATATACATTCCTCATTCTTGACTGCATGTCCCACCGCCTCGCAGGCTTCACGCGTTGTCGCATCAAGATAGAAGGACAATTCCGGCATAACCACGCCATCGTCAAGACTAATCATTGTCATCTCTAACATTTTCTCATTCATACCTGTTATCTCCGTATATATCATTAAAAAATAAGACGTTATCAACACTGCACATTTAAAGGCTTATAAGGGCGCAAATGTATGTCAGCGTTGTAACGTCTCATTTCGGCAATAATGACTATGCACTCTCGCCGTTATCTGTATTTGCCTTTTTCTTCCTTACCTTTTTCTTAGGAAGGTCTGTATCCTCTGATGGATCTCTGTAAGTCAGTACAGGTTCTTCATCGCCTGTTATGACACCCTTGGTAATAACACACTTCTCTATAGTTGGATCTGAAGGGATCTCGTACATAAGATTAAGTGTAGCATTCTCCATGATAGCTCGAAGTCCTCTAGCTCCGGTCTTACGCTCCATAGCTTCCTTTGCTATCTCTCTGAGTGCATCATCCTCTATCTCAAGCTGAACTCCATCAAGCTCAAAAAGCTTCTTATACTGCTTGCATATTGCACTCTTTGGCTCTGTCAGTATTCTCACAAGTGCATCCTCATCCAGAAGATCCAGAGTCACTGCAACAGGAACTCTTCCCACAAATTCAGGGATAAGTCCATACTTTACAAAGTCATGTGGCATAACCTGCTTGAGGAGCTGTCCAACGTCCTGCTCTGACTGCTCTATAACCTCTGCATTAAAGCCAATTGATTTCTGGCCAACTCTGTTCTCTATGATCTTCTCCAGTCCCTCGAACGCACCACCACATATGAATAATATGTTGGTCGTATCGATCTGGATAAGCTCCTGATGCGGATGCTTTCTTCCACCCTGAGGTGGAACTGAAGCCACAGTGCCCTCTATTATCTTTAACAAAGCCTGCTGAACGCCCTCACCCGACACGTCTCTGGTTATGGATACGTTCTCGCTCTTCTTTGTGATCTTGTCTATCTCATCAATATAGATTATTCCATGCTCAGCTCTCTCTATGTCATAATCAGCGGCCTGTATAAGCTTCAGGAGAATGTTCTCAACATCCTCTCCTACATATCCAGCCTCTGTGAGAGTTGTAGCATCTGCTATTGCAAAAGGAACGTTTAACAATTTTGCAAGGGTCTGGGCAAGATATGTCTTACCTGATCCCGTTGGGCCAACCATGAGGATATTACTCTTCTGTAATTCAACCTCAAAATCCTTCTGCGCAAGTATTCTCTTATAATGGTTGTACACGGCAACCGCCAGTACCTTTTTTGCCTCTTCCTGACCTATTACATACTCATCAAGAAATTCTTTTATTTCCTTTGGCTTTAACAGATTGATATCACCATCTGAATCAAGTCCTGCGTCAACCAGTTCTTCTTCTATTATCTCTGAGCATATCTCTACGCATTCATCACATATGTAAGCCCCAGGTCCGGCTATGAGTTTTCTAACCTGATCCTGTGTCTTATTACAGAAAGAACATCTGAGCTGTTTTCTCTCGTCACTACGATCTGCCATTACAATACCTCGATTATTCACTATTTATAATTGTCTGGAGCCAGTCTTTTCCAGAATCTGCGAATACATCGCCGGTTCTGCAGGCTGGCTCCAACCAACTGATACATCTTCTACATATCAGATATCTCTATCTGTATTATCTGTTTGTTATAACGCTGTCGATAAGGCCGTATGCACAAGCCTCCTCAGCAGTCATCCAGTTATCACGATCTGTATCTGCCGCGATAACATCAAGTGGTTTTCCTGTATTCTCACTCAGCATTTTGTTGAGTTTCTCTTTTGTCTTTAATATATGTCTGGCTGCGATCTCTATCTCTGTTGCCTGTCCCTGAGTTCCACCAAGTGGCTGATGTATCATGATCTCCGAGTTTGGAAGTGCATATCTCTTGCCCTTTGTTCCTCCTGCAAGAAGAAATGCTCCCATGCTCGCTGCCATTCCACAGCATATTGTTGAAACATCACACTTGATATATCTCATTGTGTCATATATTCCCATTCCGGCTGTAACTGATCCACCCGGACTGTTGATATATAATGAGATATCCTTTGAAGGATCCTCTGACTCAAGGAATAACAACTGTGCTATAACAAGGCTTGCAGTTGCATCATTGACCTCATCTCCAAGAAAGATGATTCTGTCTTTCAGCAATCTAGAATAAATATCGTATGTTCGCTCTCCGCGGCTAGTCTGTTCTACAACGTATGGTACCAATGCCATGTTATCTACCTCCAATACATATCAAGCCAATCTGTCTGTTAAAATATTAAACTTCCTTTGACTCATCTACAAGAAGCTTTGCAGCCTTCTTAACTGCTACATCCTTCTTGATGCTGTCCTTCTCTGCGTCGCCCATGAATCCCTTGATATCCTCAAGCTTCATCTGGTACTGAGCTGCCATCTTTGAAAGCTCCTCGTCAACTTCCTCGTCAGTAGCCTCAATGTTCTCAGCCTTTACTACAGCCTCAAGAACTGCTCTCTGCTGGATTCTCTTGAGTGCGTCCGGCTTGATTCTCTCCATGAGAGACTCCTCTGTAACGTTTACGATCTGCATATACTGCTCAAGGCTGATTCCCTGATACTGAAGTGTCTGAGCGAACTCATCCTTCATTCTCTTCTGCATATCCTCAACCTGTGCATCTGCAATATCCATAGTTGCGTTCTCGATAACCTTGTCAAGAACCTTTGCTTCCTTCTCGTTTGCAGCGTCTCTGTTCTTCTTTGCAAGTATCTTCTGCTTTACCTCTTCCTTGTACTGGTCAAGTGTATCGCATCCGCCTACCTCGCTTGCGAACTCATCATTGAGCTCTGGAAGCTGTGACTCTGTGATAGAGTTGATCTTGCACTTGAATACTGCCGGCTTTCCTGCAAGCTCCTCAGCCTGGTAATCCTCTGGGAATGTTACGTTAACCTCAACATCCTCTCCGATGTTCTTACCAACAAGCTGATCCTCAAATGTATCGATGAATGAATGTGAGCCAAGAACGAGCTTGTAGTTCTCACCCTTTCCACCATCAAATGGAACACCATCAACAAAACCCTCGAAGTCAAGAGTAACCTCGTCGTCAAGCTGTGCTGCTCTTCCCTCTACGAGTACCTTTCTTGCGTTCTGAAGCTGCTCCTTCTTGATGTCCTCAAGAACCTCATCATCTGTTACTTCAACGTCGATCTTCTCAACTTCGATTCCCTTGTAATCGCCAAGTGTAACCTCAGGCTTTACAGCAACCTCTGCTGTGAATACGAAATCCTTGCCCTTGCCCATCTCTATTACGTCAATAACTGGCTGTGATGCGATCTCAAGCTCTGAAGCTACAGCCTCTTTTGGATAATACTCGTTGATCATTGCATTTGCAGCATCCTCATAGAATACTTCCGGGCCATACATCTTCTCGATGAATGCCATTGGCACCTTGCCCTTACGGAAGCCTGGAACATTGAATCTGTTCTTTGTCTTGTTGTAAGCTGCTGTCATTGCCTTGTCAAAATCTGCTGCAGGTACTGTGATTGTAAGCTTTGCCATGCTGTGCTCAAGCTTTTCTACTGTGAAACTCATCTTTTTATTTCCTCCTTGAAATGTGCAAATGGTGCCTTAAGCCCTACAATTAAGGCACTCAGATAGCATCCATTTATCTTTTTCTTGTTTATATGTGTGGACAAAGTCCACATCAATCATCGATTATATCATAATGTGCAAATGATTGTCCAGTCCATTATACTATTATTATAATACAAAGTTTTCACGACACAAAAGACCTGATGTATGGATCATACACCAGGTCTTCTTTTTGTTCGTAGATCTAACGGAGATTATAAGCCAGGCTTATCTTCCTGACATCTGCTCTTCCTGTCTCTTGATCATCTGACGAACCATCTCGCCACCGATTGAACCTGACTGAGCTGATGTTAAATCTCCATTGTAGCCATCCTTAAGATCAACACCGATCTCCTTGGCTACCTCCATCTTGAACTTGTTCATAGCACTCTTTGCCTCTGGAACACTTGTCTTGTTAGAGTTTGAACTTGCCATAACCCTGTACCTCCATATTGAAATAATTATTTAAGACTTTCGTCTTGTTAGTATTATTAACAATACGGCTTATGTTATAATGGCAATTTCTGTTATATGCCATGAACTTTTTATCTGAAAATCACTTTTCTCTTAATACTTCATTGGCTCCTCTTCGCCATTCATGACTCTGAGTGCGCCCTGAGCAAGTGCAAGAAGCTCATCCTCTCCTGCATATACTGTAAATGGAGCGATAAATCCTGCTCTCTTCTCAAGCTCTTCGCATGTGTGCTTTGAATATGCGATTCCACCTGTGAGGATGATCTGATCAACCTTTCCTCTGAGAACTGTTGCCATACCACCTATATCCTTGGCAACCTGCTGATAGAATGCATCCTGAACAAGCTTTGCATGCTCATCGCCCTCATTGACAAGCTTCTCAAGATCTCTTGCATCGTTGCTTCCGATGTAAGCGTTGAAGCCGCCCTTTCCAACGAGCTTCTTCATAACCTCAGCCTGTGTATACTCGCCTGAGAAGCACATCTTTACAAGTGCTCCTGAAGGAACGCCACCTGCTCTCTCTGGTGAGAATGCACCGTCACCGTCAAGTGCGTTGTATACATCTACTACCTTACCGTGATCATGGGCACCAACTGATACACCGCCACCCATATGTACTACGATGAGGTTCAGGTCTGTGTACTTCTTGCCAACTTCCTTTGCATATCTCTTGGCTACTGCCTTCTGGTTGAGTGCATGGAACACGCTTATTCTTGGAAGCTCAGGTACTCCTGAAAGTCTTGATGATGGCATAAGCTCATCAACAACGACTGGATCTACGATGTATGAAGGAACTCCGAGCTCATCACCGATCTCTCTTGCGAGGATACCGCCAAGGTTTGATGCATGCTGGCCCTGCTTACCGATCTTAAGATCCTCAAGAAGGTCATCGCTTACTGCGTATGTACCGCCTGGGATTGGCTTGAGCATTCCACCACGTCCTACACATACATCAAGTGTCTTGATGTCAAAGTTCTTCTCAGCAAGGACATCAAGAATAACCTTCTTTCTGAAGTCCTTCTGATCTACTATCATATTGAAGCCTGCAAGCTCCTCTGTTGTATGTCTGAGTGTCTCCTCAAACAGAAGTGTCTCGTCCTCGAACACACCGATCTTTGTCGATGTTGAACCTGGGTTTATTATAAGAATCTTATATGACATTTTTTAAACCTCCAAATGTTTTTTATGTATGGCTTATTTGTTTGCCTTAAGTGACTCTGCAACAACTGCTGCAAGTGCTATTGAGTTGAGCTTAACCTCAAATGTATCTGATCTTGATGTAAGGATTACAGGAGCATCTGTACCTGTTATGATACATCCGTTCTTACACTTTGTTGTATGAACAAGTGTCTTGTATACAAGGTTACCTGCATGTATGTCTGGGAACAGAAGGATATCGGCATCTCCAACGATCTTTCTGTCTGTAGCTCCCTTATGGATAGCTGCCTCTGGCTCGATCGCAAGATCCATTGAAAGAGGTCCGTCAACGATACAGCCTGTGATCTCACCGTTCTCGTTCATCTTTGTGAGCTCAGCAGCCTCTACTGTTACAGGCATCTTAGGATTTACAACCTCTACTGCTGCAAGTGGAGCAACCTTTGGACAAGGTATTCCGCACGCATGAGCAACCTCTACAGAGTTCTCTATGATCGACTTCTTCTCCTCAAGTGAAGGATAAGTCATGAACGCAACATCTGTAAGGTACAGGAGTCTGTCAATACCAGGGATCTCAAATACACATACATGTGAAAGTGGCTTACCATTTCTGAGACCAACCTCTTTGTTGAGGACACTCTTCAGGAAATCCTTTGTTGAGAGAAGTCCCTTCATATACATGTCAGCCTTATGATCATGAACAAGTTTCACTGCCTTAAGTGAAGCCTCTATATCATCTGGCTCATTTACGATCTCATAACCTGTAAGATCCATACCGATCTGATCTGCGACCTCTCTGATCTTTGCCTCGTCACCCACAAGTATAGCATCTGCGATTCCCTTCTCCTTTGCTGCCTTTACAGCCTCAAGAATAGGCGCATCCTGTGCTACTGCAACTGAAACTGTCTTTCTGCTGCACTGTGAAACCTTTGCCAATAAATCATCAAAACTTTTACTCATCTTTCGCACCTCACGTGATATTTATTATTTATACAAGTCCATTTTGTATGTTATCACTTATAAATCTAAAGGTCAACCACATTGTCCCATGTTATTATTACTGTCATTTTGATTCTCCGGTAAATTTTTTCCTGTAAAATACGATTCCCGCAACCGAAACTACGGCAAAGCACATAAGCAGTATGACCTTCGAAACAGGATCCCGATCTCCGGTGTCCGGCGTATCAGGAGTGTTTGGTGTGTCGGGTGATGGATGTTCTTTTATTTTCTGATTTGTTATGATCACCGGATCATCCATGGTATATTCACTTTTTGATGTGTCTATCTGAATTTTTTTGTCTGTTTTTTCGTAACCCTCCGGGGCAGCTAACTCCTCTATGCTATACGTGCCTCTGGAAAGTCCGTAAAATACAGCCTGTCCATTTTCTTCCGATTCAGCTTTTGCGATCAGAGCACCCCGGTCATCATATATGCCAAACACAGCCCCGGCAAGCGGACTGCCATCCTCCTGATCCGTCTTGAGTATATGCACCATGCCATAGTGATTTTTGACATTTATCACCGGTGGCTCATCTGCACTCTCCGGCACGCTCACCGGTATAGAATTTACCCCCGGGTCGGCAATATAACCCTTGGGAGTTCTGGTCTCCTTTATATAATACTCTCCCGGCTCGAGTCCGGTGAATTCTACACTGCCGGCTTTGTCAGTCTTTTTTGTCATGAGCTTTTCATGATCAGATGCCCTGTACAATGTGAACTCCGCATCCGCAAGAGGTGTCTCCAGAATATCATCCGTCTTGTGGACACTTATGCTCCCTCTGATCTTCTCTTTTTCTTTTGTATAAACTGTCTGTGAAGCAAGGTTCACATCCTCATGTGAAGCTACGACCTCGCCATCATAATCCTCATCCGTAAGCACCTCATAGCAGACAAGAGCCGAACCACTTATGCTGTCAGCCGAAAAACTGAAATTCACATCCACAGTCATCTCCTCTGCATCTGCGGTAAAACATTTATCTGACGTTGATCCATCTGCCCCAAGCGGTCTGCCCGACTCCTGTGAGACAACGCTTCCGCTCAGTTTATATCTGTGCCCGCTATCCAGCCCTTTCATACTCACCGTGTCCGTGATATCTGCAGTTTCCGCATCCGGATCAATGAACTTCGATCCGTCTTCACTGTTCTTCGCCACAGATTCTATCTTCGGCATCCTCTCATCAACTATGTCCCCAAGATCAAACACGCACTCATCTGAATCTATTTTGAATTTTATCGGAGCAATGCTCTTATACTTTCCCCTATTTGCATCACAACGAAGCTCTGTCAATGTGTACTCTCCATACGGCAGTGATCCTTTGGTCTTGTCCGGCTTTCCATCCCCAAACCAGATATCATCCGTAGAACTGGAGTATTCGCCATTGGCATCAGTTGTTATCTCCGCAGACTGGGTGCCATCGGAGTTCTCGACGAGGAATCTCACATTTGCGATCGCTGTCCCATCCTCGGCATCCACTTTTTTGAATTTGAAGTCACCTCTTACGACATGGTTCCCGACCACAAGCTCGTAGCCATTTACCAGACGAACAGTGTCGCCATCCTGTTCTATTCTGTCCAGATATATTCCATCTGAACTATCCTTTATAATATTGCCATCCTTTGCGCTTTTAAATATTGAATTCACAAGCGTGTACCCTTCTGGGGCTTTTGTCTCTTGAACCGTGATTGTTCCCGTCTGCAAAACCACATCCTCAAGGCCGCACTTACCGCTGTCATCCGTCTTAAGCGTCCAGCTCTGATTCGGCTTCTCTGGGAGCTCGTCCACGGAATTATAAAAATTCCTGTAATAATTGACTGTAAACTCAGCCCCTGACAAGACAGCATCTCCCTGAGATTTATCTCCCGTCTCCGCATCCTGTTTGTATATGCTCAGATCAATCTTGCCTGAGATCACCTTGTCCCAAGTCTCCCAGCTTATTTCAAGCTCCGTGGATGTACTGACCTCCTTGCCATCCACGGACAGGAATTCTCCTTCTTCGTTTATAACGAGCTGTGCCACAGCACTGTTTCTCTCATAGTTGTACGGAGCCCTTTCCTCATATATCCTGTATGTTCCGAACGGCATATCTGTGATCTCATAGGTTCCAAGTCCGCCATATTCTGACATCACAACTATACCATGTCCATTCTCATCAGTCTCTATCTGAGCCACCAGAGTGCGCAGACTCTGTGTGCCGTTTTTCACTTCCATCTCAATATTGTACAGAGCTTCTCCCACACCGGCGCCGGAATCTCTGTCGGTCTTGTGCAGACTGAACTTTCCAAGAACAGGCTTCTCTCCCGTCCATTCAATATCCATAGAAATACTGCTTGAAGCTACCGTTCCAAATAACAACTGCTGGTCATCATCTACCTGAGTGGAATCTACAGTATACACTGTAACTCCAGGGATCCCTTTACCAGACTTTACTGTGCCCGTTCCCTTATAAGCCTTCTCAGCACTGAAAAAGAATCTGTCGCCTCCCATTATAGTTACCTTACCTGTCTTGTGGATGGTGAACTCCTTTTCTCCGCTTTTCCTGATATGGAGCCATGTATCCGCCGGTACCGAGATCCTCACTCCATTCTCAGCATCTGCCTTACACCTCATTATCCTGGTTCTTCTTCTCTTCTCACCAGTCTTCTTATCCACATAACCGGTATAATCCTTAAGACTTACATAATTACCGTAATTCTCTTTGCTTCCATCATCTATTATCTCTATATCTGCCTGATCTCCCTGAAGGACGATCTCATCTCGCTTTGTCTCCGATATGTATTTATAGAATTCGTCTATAACGTCAAAATACTGTCCATGTCTTATATAATTCAAAGTCAGTGTCATGATGAGCTGTCTGTGATCTGCGGACACCCCCTTAAAACCAGACCACGCATATTCACTTCCCGGTCCATACAGAAACGCTTTCTGAAGCAGTCTGTCATTTGTCACGGAAAATGCCACCTTGTCCGTGCTCTTAACTTCATTTTTCTTATGATCGCCGCAGTATGCCCTGTACTCTACACCGTCCTTATGCACCGTGTAATGCCTCGTGTATGGCATCCCATTGTAAAACACCACATCGCCGCTTAGGATGCAGTCCACATCTTCATAACTTATCTCATATCCGGCCATAGCCGCAATTCCATCCGTTGAGGTGGCCATAACATCAGTATGCCTGCTTTTCTCCCCGACATACAGTTCGTCAGCACTTGACCTTGTACTGAACCTATGATAAAAAACCACACCGGCCACACATACGGCCAGAAGAACAGCCAGCAGAATCTTATATACATACAATCTTTTCATAATCTCTTCCTTTCTGTTTGAGTTTCAGCCCATTCGTAACCGTATCCGGTAAGAGCCGTCTTCATGAATCTGTTTAGCTGTTTTATGTGCACAAAAAAAGCTTACGTGCATTAAAAAGCACGCAAGCTTCATTGTCAATAGAATGGCAAACATTCCTCAACAAAGCGAATTTCCACTGAAAATCACCCGTTTTTTACATGGTCTGTATATTTTGATCCCATTTGTAAATTGGAATTTAACCCTCTGGATAATTAAGTCTGCTGTCATCTATATCATACAGAACCTGTGACAGGAATTTCTCTGCAAGATAGTTCGCCATACCGAGATTCATATCCAGGTAATTGCCGCACTCTCTTGGATTTGCTCCAGGGATCGGATCGTGATAATGTCTTATGAATTCGAACATTGATATCATAAGCTCCACTATATCCTTCGACTCATAATCGCCTGCGAGTATGAGATAAAATCCCGTCCTGCAGCCCATAGGTCCAAAGTATATGACCCTGTCCTTATACTCTTCATTATTTCTCAAGAATGTCGCACCGAGATGCTCTATGGTATGAACCTCCGCAGTGTTCATAACCGGCTCATAATTCGGCTTTGTCATCCTTATGTCAAATGTTGTGAGGATCTGATCCCCAGCCTTATCCTTTCTCGACACATAAATGCCCGGATTCAGGAGAAGATGATTTATCTGAAAACTTGCTATCTTATCCATGTCTACTTCACCTCATATCTCTTTATTATCTCTGTCATCATGTTTACACTGTTCTCTATAGCCTTTGCCGCAAATGTAGGATAATCCATCTCTGCACTGTCATCAGCCTTGTCCGATATGGCCCGGACAACAAGGTACGGAACCTTATTCAGCACTGCAACATGTCCTATGGCCGCGCCCTCCATCTCTGCACATCTTCCACCAAATGTCTCCACAAGCCATTTCTTCTTGTCCTTGCTCCAGATAAACTGATCGCCGCTCACCACTCTTCCAGTGAACACCTTGACTCCTATATTTGCTGCATCCACTGAGTCCTGTGCTATCTTAAGCAGCTCATCGCTGGTCTTGAACACGCTCAGCTCTGTATCAGGGATCACACCCGGCTCATATCCAAGGGCGGATACATCCATATCGTGCTCCACGGTATCCGTAGCCAGAACGATGTCTCCTATATCTATGTCAGCATCCAGTGATCCGGCTATTCCGGTGTTGATGATAGCTGACACTCCATACATGTCGATCAGCGACTGGGTACACATGGCCGCATTGACCTTGCCGACACCGCACTTTACGACCACGACATCCGTTCCTTCTATCTGTCCTTTGTAGAAGCTCATGCCACACTTGTCTGTGACCTGGAGCCCATCTATCATCTCTTTCAGTCTTGCGATTTCCTCGTCCATCGCACCTATGATTCCAAGCATCTCTTATACCTCCATTATCCATTGCTACCTGTCAACTATACTACAACATTCGGAATATGTATATCCTCTTCATAAAAGGAACCTGTCTCCTAAAGCTCCTGAACAGCACCCGAAGTTCTCCCATACGCTGTACATATTCGTCCCCGGACACCTCGCCGCCATAGCTTATGCCTTCCATATATGCCGCAAGGTCCTCAGTCTCCGCCGGATCTGCGCCCTTACAGAAATATTCAAGCTGCTGCCTGTGATTTCCCGCCTTCGAAAAATCATCCGACGCAAGTCTTGCATAATCACACATATACCTATAGTAAGCTATCACATTTCCAGTCTTATCTCTCCTGTGATAACCCACAAAACGAACTATCTTCCTGACTGCTGTACGCCCCACAAGCAAGAGCACTGCAAATGCTATACATCCCGCCAGAACATATATTATCCACACGGCATTTCCAAGTGAAAATGCTGTGCCGGTCGTATCTGTTCCGGTATCTCCGCTGTCATCACCTACTAGCCATCTTCCAAATCTGGACCAGAAATCATCCTGGGTCTCATCCTCATCTTCACTCGACGGAGGTGTCAGCTCCACGACCTGCCATCTGCCACGTATGAACGCCTCTATCCACGCATGAGCTCCGCCATCGTCCACATCCACCTGAACAACAGCCGTTCTTCCAAGCTCTGATGAGCCTGAATAATAATCATCGTAACTGAACTGTTCTTCATCGAGCATTGTTCCGTCAAGGACCTCGGTGTAATCCACGGCATACCCCTCCACATATCTTGTGGGTATCCCCATGTATCTCAGGATCAGCGCCCCCGCAGTGGCATAATTGGCACACAGGCCCTTCTTCGTGGTATCAAGGAAATAATTGACATAATCCTCATCCCTCGGCGTGGCTCCCGGATGCAGTGTGTACGGATAATTCTCCAGGAAGTATATATACACCTTCTGCAGCACATTATCCACACTGTCTTTTTCCGTGATTCCTGCGCTCTCACAGAATCTTCGTATTGAATCCATATTCTCCTCTGGAATCTCAAGATACTTGTCATCCACCGACGACATAACCGGCTCAGCCAGAGCGGATGGACTGTACTCCACACTGTACAATGAATCGCCCTCTTTGTAAGTATTCATGGCTTCTATATCAGTGTAGTAAGGGTAATATTTTAGATCTCCGGCGCCATCTATGTTCTGTATATCCATTCGTCCTCTGGCATGTCCTTCAGAATTGACCGGTGACGGATAGTCGCCATCCTTATCTCTGTCCCAATGATCCCAGCTATACTCATCACCAACGAACGCTTTCAGATAGATCCTGTTTGTGCTATATGGTGCAAATGTGATTATCAGATCCGTCTGTCCATCAAGTGTGACATCCGACACGCCTCCAAGCTTTCCATTCGCCAGTCCTCCGGTATTCGCCGAATTCCTTAGGGATTCAAATCCATACATGATGAGGTTTCCAAGCGGGCCTTCGATCTTGTTCTTCGCCGAGCTATCACGATACCTGTACAGATAAGTCTGCTGCGGCTTGACAAGGATAACCGCACTTCCCACCAATATACATACAGCCGCCACACCGGCCGCAAGCTGCAGAGACGCCCTGTCACTATGCCTGTAACTGAATCTTCGCTTCTTCTCATCATATTCAAACGTACTGTCCTTGTCAGTTATACGGAAGTGACCATTTCCCTTAAGGCAGATAACTCCCAAAAGTCCTGTGGATACCATGAACATGTAAATAACATCCGGCTCAAACCTGAAAAACAATGGTAATATAAACACAGGAAGTGAAAACCACACTGCCCAGAACACACTCATATTCGTGTTAAGGAAAATGTTGAGGATTATTATCTCTACACAGCCTATAGCGATGGCTGCCACAGGAACAGTGAGCGCCCTGTTGGACAAAGTCTCGGAGAATACCTTAACCTCCTGGGCTCCATAATAATCAGTCACATGATCCAGAAACTCATTTACGATAGCATAAAATCCACTGTTTATATAACGTCTGAGGAGCATGATGAACAGGACAAAAGCGACAAGAAATATGACATATCCAACATCTCTCACCCACACCTTGCCTGATTTGAACAGACCACAGAAGTACATGGCCAGCAGCGCATACGCCAGAAATATAACGGGAACACCGTACGCCATATCTATACACGACAAAAAGCCGCACATTGAACCGCCTATGATAAATATCTCCAGCAGGCATTTTGCAGCAATACCTCTGCTGTCCGATTTTCTTCTGCGCAGCTTTCTTTTTCTGTAATCCGCGCCTTCTCTGCCTCCATCTGTGATCTCCGGATCGTTGAGCAGCCTTACACCTTCACAGAATTCTACCGCTTTCCTGTCTTCAGTTTTCTTTTTTCTACCAAAGATTCTACCCAATTATGTATCCTTTCACACGATCTCCATATGTAAACACTACATTGCCATCCGCTCTCATATCGCCGGAAACAACTATGATCCTTCTGTCATAATCCAGATTCTTCTCAAGCATCGATAACCCATAGCCAAAATCTGCATACGCCTGCTCATAAAAGATCTTCTCCATCCATTCAGCGAGATCATCCCTGCTGTCTATCGAAGTCCTGACTATATCGCCCTGCGCGCCGCTCCAGTAATAGAATGTAAACGGCAGTTGTTCATCCAACAGACTTACAGCCATGCCGTAGGCGGATTTCAGTACATCATTCAATATATGTGTCTCATCATCGGCAAGCTCTACCAATATCATGAGCTGGCTTGACGACATGCTCTCTCTGTCCTTTACCATCAGCACGTCTTTTTTTGCTGACAGCTTCCAATGTATATTCTGAAGCTTATCCCCCGGCTGGTATTCTCTCACATCCACAACCTCGGAGAAATCATGCCCTTTTTTCCGGCTCTCCTCAGCCTCGTTCATCCCCTGTGAAACAGCGGTCATATCCGCCTCCACATCAACCTTTCCGGAAGGGAAAACCTTGTACTCTTTTACCGAGTTGCATTTGCTTTTTATCCTCACAAATCCAAGCCAGTCAGTAACGCATATTCTGTCCGCTTTCACCTCCAGTGCACCTACATATGACTGGGCGATCTGGTAGTCCACCACATTCGCACTGCGCGAATATGCAGGTATGCACAGCGTATGCCTGCCATTTGTATGGAAAAGATCATTCTCCATGCTTATCTCTATCTCTGTGTTCATATTCGGAATAATGCTGCTGTTGTCGAGCACAACCGATACGAGAAATGGCGAGTCCACCGTAAGGTTCTGCTCCCCGCCGCCAAACTTTACAGTCAAATGCCTTGAAAGCACAAAGGCGCATACTATTGACACGACCGGCAGAACTATCATCAGTATCATAACTATGAAATTAAAATATGAATGCACCAAAAGAAGGATCAACAGATTTATAACAAACACGAGAATGTATTTGAATACATGCCATGCGTACTTCATCCGCTGATCCTCCTTTACTTATATCTCTTATGTTCTCAGTTCTAAGTCCTTGGAACCTTAACCTGACTTCTCACTTCATCCAGAGCCTCTGCGACAGTCATTCCATTAGCTCTGGCACGGGCTGCAAGCTTTACCCTGTGCCCAAGCACGTCGTTGAACACCTCTGCTATGTCTCCCGGCACAACATATTCTCTTCCAGAGAGCACCGCCATTGCTCTGCTCATCCGCAGAAGTGCATTTGCGCCTCGCGGACTTGCTCCCATCGAGAAGAGCTCACTCTCCCTGGTAGCCTCAACCAGAGTCACTATGTAATCAAATATTGAATCATGCACACTCAGAGTTCTCGCCTTATCCTGAAGACCTATCAGTTCATCTCTCGTCACTATTCTCTCTACACTGTCCATAGGTACAAATTCCTGACCTTTAAGTATCTGCACCGCAGCCTCGTGGGATGGGTATCCCATGGAAAGTCTCACCATGAATCTGTCAAGCTGGGACTCCGGAAGCATCTGCGTTCCCGACGAACCAACCGGATTCTGGGTTGCCATGACCGTGAAAGGCTGTGGAAGTTCCCTTGTAACAGCATCGACTGTCACATGTTTTTCCTCCATGATCTCAAGGAGTGCCGACTGAGTCTTAGGCGATGTTCGGTTTATCTCATCCGCAAGGAACAGATTACAGAACGCTGAACCCTCTCTGTACTCAAACTCACCGCTTTTTGCATTGTACATGGAAAATCCCATTATGTCACTCGGCAGAACATCCGGTGTAAACTGGACTCTGTTATATTTCATATCCAGAGTTCTGGCAAATGCCGTTGCAAGAGTGGTCTTGCCCACACCCGGGATATCCTCAAGCAGTATATGTCCACCCGCAAGTATGGCAGCATAGACCTTGATTATTATATCTCTTTTTCCCTTTACGACCTTCTCTACCTCATCAACGACCCGGTTCTCTATATCTGTCATACGCCGTCCTTTCTCTTAGCTCTGGTTAACTCTCTTCACCTCTGATATGAACTTATCCTGTGACAATGGTCTTGAGAAATAATAGCCCTGAATGTAATTCACTCCAAGATTGCTGAACTCCCTGAGGGATTCCTCCGTCTCCACGCCTTCCACTACGATCTTCATATTCATATCCTTAACCATGCTTATGGTGTTCTTGACAACCTTCATCATCTTGTCATCTGTGTCTATATCCGCAAATGTCTTGTCCAGCTTAACTATCGCAAACGGCATGGATGCTATCCTCTTCATATTGGAATAACCTGTTCCAAAATCGTCAAGTGAGAATGCAATACCATAATCTGTGAGACTGTTGATATTGTCCATTATTGTCGTCTGAGCATAGGCAGCCGCAGTCTCAGTAATCTCAAGATTTATCTGCTCATTGCTGACTCCGTAACGCTCCATCACCGCCCGCACGTCTTCTGATAACTCACTGCTCATGCACTGGATAACCGACAGATTCACCTCAACATATTCCAGTCCGAGATTCTTGAATTTCTCTCCAGTTATGAAACGGCACACCTCTTCAAGGACGAACTTACCTATCTTATGGATCATTCCATTCTCCTCCGCAGCAGGGATAAATATCTCCGGCGAAATGTATCCATACATATCATCATTTAATCTCAGAAGTGCCTCAGCACTGTTATATTTTCCAGAATCTATGCTGTATATCGGCTGATAGTAAACCTCAAACCTGTTCTCGGCAAATGCCTTTTCAAGTATCATGTCCATGTCCCGCATCAGATCATATCTTTCCTTGTTATAGATATCTCTGGCATAGAGAACACGGCCTGTATACTCGTGCTCAGCAAGCTCACCGCCAAACCGCATCACACTGTCAACATCCTCTATATCCTGAGGACATCTGGTGATACATATTATCGGCAATAGATTTATAAACATATCATTATACTTATATCCCTTCTTCAGCTTCTCGTTTATCCGCTCCGCAAAATCCTCAGCCTGATCCTTGATACGCTGATTCATGACACATCTGAACATTCCGGTTCCCAGATAATACCACTCAACATCATATCCGTATGGTCTGCTCCACTCTAAAAAGTCTTCAGAGATCTCCCTGAGCAGCTTATGATATTCCTCAACTCCCAGAATCCCGCGAAGAGTCTTGTCATTCTCCATAGTTATCATAACTACCGTTATATCAAGGCCATTATCCAGAGAATTTCTCACGTCGTCCATGTATCTTGTGATCTTGTTCAGGCCCGTGGCACTGCTTATAACCTGCTCCGGACTCTGTATCAGCAACGCAACGAACAGTAATCCAATCGCATTTGCAAACATCTCAATCGGAATATCCGGGTTAAACATCTGAAATACGGCCGCAACAACAACCAATGGGAATATCGCTATGGTTGATACAAATCTTCCTCTTGTAAGTCTCCTGTGATATCTCGTAACAACCATGAAGCCCAGAATCATATAAAATATTCCGGCAGCATACAGAAATGTCATGAAAAACTCTCTTCTGTACTCTCCCTGTCCGCCTATACTGAATACACACGGAGTGAAAAAATTAACTCCGAGCATGGTCATGCACAGCAACGTTGGAAGTGCCAGTATGAAACTCTTCACTTTACCTCTGAATATATGTATGGCATCCACTATGTTCACCACATAAGCGGCATACATAGCCGATGAAACGACATGGAAAAAGAGATATCCCGTATGGAATATGTATTGGGTGACTACATGCCTTTCACCCATATTGTCAAATGCGATGGCGCCTATATCAAACGCTGTGGCAACCATTGCAATGGTCAGAACAAATTGAAACTGCCTGTTTAATTTGCCTCTGGTCATCTTCTTCATGATGACTGAGACCATGATAAGAGTAAACACGCAGAATGCCGCGTAATCAAAGTATAGTACTTTGCTCATATTATCCTCCTATGTACAACTCCTCCACCTGTAGAATAATATAACAAATATTTCTAGGTCTTTCAACGCATTATATCCGGGCGGTCTGTTATCACTGCATCTACGCCCAGTCTGCACATACGTCTCATCCAGTGTGGATCATTCACAGTCCACACATATACCGGTATGTGCTTACGCTTCATTCTCTTCACAAATTTCTTCGTGCAGAGAAGATAATTCGGCGATATAAAATCCGCTTTACACCGTCTCATTCTTCTCTCAGGAAAATACTCATTCAATCTGACACCGAGCTTAGCCTTTTTCTTACCGACGAGCAGTCCGGTCTTTATCCTCGGGTCTATGGCCTTCACATTGTACGACACTTTGTCCTTGAAGGATTTTATCGAGAACTCACCGTATCCAAATCTCCCCTTGACAAGATCTATGACACGCCTCTCGTATCCGCTCTCCTTTAATTCTATATCAAGACATATCTTTCCGCTGCAGAGTTCCAGGACTTCGTCAAGCGTAGGCACTCTGTAGCCTTCTTTTGATGCAATATCGTTGATCCTGTTGTATGTCATATCTCCTATCTTTCTGCCGTCTATAGTTCCATCATGAAATACTATGAGTATATTATCACTGGTTTTCCTCACATCGAACTCCGCCATATCCGCCTTCAGATCTATAGCTATCTGAAACGCTTCAAGTGTATTCTCATGAGGCGCAAGGGCACTCGCTCCTCTGTGTGCTATCACCATAGTCTCTCTATTCATGCAAATATACATCTCCATTCTGATCAATATTTAAATCATATATATCATCTATCGGTATCTCGGTTCTGTCTTCCATAACTATCTTTTTCCCATATACGTCAACATTGCGTATATATCCCGACACATGTTCGTATCTTCCACCAGCTTTTCTGTCATCCTTTACAAAATACTCTATACTCACACATTTTTTGTCTGCATTATGCATTATATTCAACAGTTTCTGATCAAGAACCATTTTCTGACTCTCATCCAGCTCCAACTTCTCATCGGTGAGCCTTGCAGTCTCCGCTATGGCTGCTCCATGTCCTGTGAGTGCGGCAAACGGGGCAAACTGTGCTGCTCTGTCATGGATAGACATGTGCGGATGAACAGAGGACACGTGATGTGGAAGCTGTATTATGTCATCGTAATTATCTTCCATAAGCCCCTCCTAAGCCTTGTGACCGCCTATCTGTCCGTTCCTCTCTATCGTCGTACCGCCCTCCTCAAGATTCATTCCCTTAAGGACTGCATTTTTGCCAAATTTCTTCTTGAGCTCTATCATCGCTTTCTGCATGCTCTGCTCCCGCTTCATATCCTGCTGCTTTTTCTCCGTCTCTGCTGCCCCGTCTCCAAAATCATCAAACAGACTGAGCTGCCTTGCTGACTGTTTCTCATGTGCCGCAGTATTCGATATGATATTGTTCGCCGTGACATATATCCTTCTGACATACAATAAAGGATCTACGATCTCTTCAAACAATCCGGTCACCGCATCCATGATGACCTGTGTAGATGATGTATACTCTCCAAGATTCACCGTTCCATGGGCACTTTTCGGTATCTTTCTCCCATACATATCTGTCTGTATCTCTCCGGAAAATTTCGCTCCCGCAGCGTTCTTTTTGAGATTATCTATATCATACCCCACTGTTATGACCATCTGATCTGTCTTGACATTCTTATCCACAAGATCCAGCACGAGCAGATCCGTCATCTCACGGATAATAAGTCTGGCTTTTTCATATTCGTATGGGCATGACAACACCTGTCCTGAACCTATGCTGTTCCTCTCCGGCTTGTAAGCCTTGATATCTGCAATGGTACAAGGCTCCCAGCCCCATGCATGATCTATGAGCAGCTCTGCATTTATACCAAATAATCTGTACAGCAGATCTTCGTTGTAATACTCATCGTCATGTCCCAGTGAGCATCTGGCGATATCACCCATTGTATAAAGTCCATGACTCTCAAGTTTTCTCGCATATCCTTTTCCCACTCTCCAGAAATCTGTGAGCGGTCTGTGATTCCACAGCTTCTGTCTGTACGACATTTCATCAAGACTTGCTATCCTGACTCCATCCTTATCCGGGGCTATATGCTTTGCCTCAACATCCATCGCTATCTTACACAGGTAGAGGTTCGTTCCTATCCCTGCTGTTGCTGTTATACCGGTCTGTGCAAGCACATCCTGTATGATCGTCATGGCAAGATCGTGCGGACTCATCTTATATATCCCAAGATAATCCGTCACATCCATGAACACCTCATCTATGGAATACACATGCATATCCTCTGGTGCTACATACTTCAGATAGATGTTATATATATCCGTACTGTACTTCATGTAATATGCCATACGTGGCGGAGCGGCTATATACGAAACCGCAAATTCATTATGCTCCGCAAGCTCATTGGAATCGCAGCTCTCCCCGGAAAAATTTCCACCGGGTGAAAATGTTCTCCTGCTGGCATTGACCTCCTTAAGCCTCTGCACCACCTCGAACAGTCTGGCTCTTCCAGGTATACCATAGCTCTTCAGCGACGGGGAAACAGCAAGACATATGGTCTTCTCTGTTCTCGACGCATCTGCCACTACCAGATTGGTGGTCAGTGGATCAAGTCCGCGCTCAACACATTCAACCGATGCAAAGAAGGATTTCAGATCTATCGCAATATACGTTCTATCTTTCTTATCCCTATCCACAGTCAATC
This sequence comes from Coprococcus sp. RTP21428st1_C9_RTP21428_210409, assembly GCF_040227395.1. Lineage (NCBI taxonomy): Bacteria > Bacillati > Bacillota > Clostridia > Lachnospirales > Lachnospiraceae > Coprococcus > Coprococcus sp. RTP21428st1_C9_RTP21428_210409. The sequence continues at coordinate 38,999 of NZ_JBEHVV010000002.1, read as the reverse complement.
CCCCTGTCACTTCTTGCTCAGTCTTAATCTTCTCTTTCTGATGCTTATGTGCCTTGGGTCACATACTATACAGCAGCCGTCCCGCCGGCCCGTGTATGCCCCAGCACTTTCCTCGATACGAGTATGTATGCGATTATCATCGCCGTACCTGTTATTATCCATGAAACTATATACACGTTCAAAAGCATGCCAAAAGAATGATATCGCGCAAACACCGTATATATCCATATGATCCTGAACACTACTGAACCCACAACTGTTATAATAGCCGGCAGCATGGATCTGCCAAGGCCTCTGAGTGCCGCAGCTGTCATCTCATATGTTCCTGTCATCGCCTCAAGGAGCATGACATGCTTCATTCTTATAAGTGCATACTTTATAACCTCTGTATCTGTTGTATAAAATCTCACAAGAAAATCCCCTGAAAGCATCATGACACTGCTGAACACAGCCGTCATAAGCATGCCCTCTAACATGGCAATCCTGAGAGCTTTTCTGCATCTCTCCTTCTCACCTGCACCATAATTCTGGCTCACAAATGTCACTGCTGCCTGTGCGTATGCGGATATGACAAAATATGCAAAATATTCAAAATTAAGACCCGTGGATGAGCCTGCCACAGCATCAGGACCAAAGCTGTTGATTCCGCCCTGTATCAGCACATTTGACAATGAGAAAACTGCCGTCTGTATCGCTGATGGAGCTCCTATCCTGAGTATCTTTCTCAGGCACACTTTATCTATTCGTATATTCTTTATATCGAGTCTGAGTGGACCTTCCTCATGCATCAATATATACATGACTATTCCCGTACTGACAACATTTGATATGACCGTTGCCATGCCGACGCCTGCCACTCCAAGTTTACACACACACACGAAGAACAGGTTGAGTACAACATTGAGTACACCTGAAACTATCAGGCAGTAAAGCGGACGCCTTGTATCACCTATAGCTCTGAGCACAGCCGCTCCAAAATTATAAAGTATGATAAACGGCATTCCCACAAAGTATATCCTCAAATAAAGTACAGCCTGATCCAGCACCCTCTCAGGGGTATCTATGGCCTCAAGAATCGGTCTTGCCACAAACATTCCCGCAACAAGCATAACTATTCCGCATATAAGGGCAAACTTCACGCTGGTATGCACACACCTGCTTATGGAATCTTTTTTGTTCTGGCCTATATAATGGGCCACAAGAACATTCACACCCACTGAAAGCCCCACGAACACATTCACAAACAGGGCAACAACCGCCGCATTGCTTCCAACGGCCGCCAGGGCATCACTTCCTGCAAATCTTCCTGCCACAGCTACATCTGCCGAATTGAAAAGCTGCTGCAGTATACTGCTGGCGGCAAGTGGCATGGCAAATATAAGCATCTTAAGCGCCAGTGAACCATTTAACATATCCATCTCGTGCGATTTTTTTCTATAATCGGTGTTCTTTTCTGTATTCGTTTCTTTGCCTTTTTCTTTGCCTTTTTCTATGCTTTTTTCTATGCTTCTTTCTTTACTCTTTTCTGCGCTCATTCTGATGTCCGTCTCTTTTTCGTCATTGTGCTTCATTCTGATGTCCGTCTCTTTTCCGTCATTGTGTTTCATCCTGATATGATCTCCGTTTTCTTATCTAGTGGGCACCCTCATACTTCTGAAGATAGTTGAAAAGTGCTCCTATGAGATTGGAATCGTTGCCAAATTTGCACAGTCCAACCTGCATCTCATTATAGATCACTGAAAATTTTGCAAGCTTATCCACGTACTTCTTCACGCCCTGTATGAACCTCGGTTCCGCACTGATTCCACCTCCAAGGAGTATGATGTCCGGTGCAAGAATGACATGTATATTCATGCAGTGCTTCGCGATGTTCAGATACCAGTCCTCAAGCACATCTATGACCGCCTTATCACCGGCAGTCTCCCACTCATATATCATCTCACCTGACACTTCATCTTCCCTCATGCCCTTGACTGCTGCCACATCTCTTCTGAGTGAGCTTACCGATGCCTGCATCGTCCAGGTGACATTGTCCGGAAGTTTTACATGTTTCTTTGTATTCTTGAGATTCGCCTCAAGCGGTACAAGTTTGTCTATATTATCCCTGTTCACATCCTCAAACAGGTACGACATCTCACCGGCAACCATACCTCTGCCGTGGAGTATCTTTCTGTCTATGACTATTCCTCCACCGACACCTGTGCCAAATACCAATACAACTGCGCTGCTATAGTCCTTTGCATTTCCCTGCCATATCTCCGACAATGCTGCACATTTGCCGTCGTTCTCAAGCGCTACCTTAAGTCCATCGCATCTCTCGCTTACAAGCTCGCCTACATGTGCTTTGTCAAGGTATGGCAACGCTCCGCCGGCATAACAGATTCCGTTATCCACATCCACCTGTCCAGGAAGTGAAATAGCTATTCCCTGTATATCATATTTTATCTTATAGTCATCATATATGCCCTGAATTACGTCAAGAAATGCATCGAGTCCCTGCTGTATATTATCTAAACCATTCCCAAATCTTCCGGGAGTCGGAACCTTGTTCTTCTCCATAATCTCAGCATCTCTGTCCATCACACAATGCTTTATAAATGTTCCGCCTACGTCTATCACAAGGTACATAACTTCTCCTCCATACCGAATATGTTTTATTACTATATATTTTTCTTCATGCTAAAAAATAGCAGTCTCAAATGTATATACAGTATATATTATACTATGTCGAACATACATTCGGAAACTACTATTTTTATGTTAGCATATTTTTTTGTTATCAACAACTACTTTTGTAGCGCAACTTTTTGTTATATATAACAGGGACGTTCCTTATTACTACTTTTCTTTAGGCAGTATAATATTAAGCAGAATTGCAACCATTGCCGCAGGAACAATTCCTGAGCCTCCAAAAACAAGCTGGAGCAGCTGAGGAGCATTTGCTAGAATACCAGGATTGGCTCCCATTCCATAGCCCACGCCCAGTGCTACCGAAACTATGGACAGGTTGCGTGCGCTTAATGGTTCCTTTGTTATGAGCTGAATACCACTGATAACTATCGAAGAAAACATCATAACCGCAGCTCCGCCAAGCACTGACTGAGGCATGATCGATACCAGTGCTGCAAGTTTAGGGCAAAGGCCACATAATATCAGGAATATCGCTCCTGTTGCAAGCGCAAATCTGTTGACGACCTTAGTCATGGCTACAAGTCCCACATTCTGGCTGAACGATGTATTTGGAAGGACTCCAAACACAGCTGCAAGAGATGAACCCAGACCGTCACACATCACACCACCTGAAAGTTCCTTGTCTGTGGCTTCCCTTCCAAGACCACCTTCCATAACACCTGATATATCGCCTACAGTCTCCACCGCTGTTACAATAAACATTATGAGAACGGGAAGTATTGCGCGCACATCAAACACCGGTTTTACAGGCATGAGCTGTGGAATCGCAAACCAGGAAGCATCTTTCACCTTGTCCCAGTTCAGCACCCAGGCTTTTGTATATTCCACACCATCAGCAGTTATACCTGTTCTCGGAAGAACAAGTCCCATTATGATCGCTGCGATATAACCTGCGATTATTCCAAAAAGAATAGATGACGAACTTAAAAATCCTTTTGTCCAGTGCTTAAAGAAAAGAATAACCACAAGGACAAATAATGCAAGCAGAAGGTTCTCCATGGAGCCAAAGTCTGCGGCATTATTTCCACCTCCAAACGAATTTATTCCCACCGATATAAGGCTGAGTCCAATGGATAAAACCACTGTACCTGTTACAACAGCCGGGAAAAACCTGCGCAATGGCTTCAGGAAAAAGCCAAGCACAGTCTCAAACAGGCCACCGATAATGGATGCCCCCATAATCGCACCATACGCAAGCACTCCACCGCCCATGGTTGCCGCCACGCTGTTGAATACTCCTATAAAACCTGAAGATGTACCCATAATGATCGGCACCTTTCCTCCAACAGGTCCTATTGAGAAAAGCTGTATCAGGGTGACAACTCCCGCGATAAGCATTGCGTTCTGAAGCAGTGAAAGCTGAAGATCAGCAAATTCACCACCGACCAGTCCGCATGCTCCTGTGATAATCAATAATGGTGTCAAATTTCCGACAAACATTGCAAGGACATGCTGAAGTCCAAGAGGTATCGCCTGGGAAAGAGGCATCCTTCCATCAAGCTGGAATGCTGTTTCTGAAAGTTTAAACTTATTTTTCATCTGTTGTTTTCTCCTGTATATTTTTTTCATATTACAGATTCTGTTATTCTGCTTATGTTATCTCCAATCACTCTTCCGGCATGGACATAAGAATCTTCTCCGGTGTAATCGGCAGTTCTCTGTGCCATACACCTGTCGCCCTGTATATGGCATGTGCAATAGCAGGTGCCGGAGTGTTGATAACTATTTCCCCTATCGATTTGGCTCCAAAAGGACCTGTAGGCTCATAGCTGTTTTCAAATTCCACTCTCAAATGTCCCATATCCAGACGGGTTGGTATCTTGTATTGCATGAAACTCGACTCTATCGGGCATCCCTTCGCATTGTAGGTGATGTTCTCAAACAGAGTGTGTCCGATTCCCTGAACTATGCCTCCCTCCGCCTGAACACGTGCCAGTGCCGGATTTATGGCTATGCCACAATCCACGACTGCAGCATAATCCAATATCTTCACTTCTCCTGTATATCTGTCAAGTTCTATCTCAACCATTCCGACCATATATGGAGGAGGCGAAACCGGAGACGAATGAGAGACTGTAGCTACAGCGGCAATATCATTTGCGACCTGATCCTTAACACTTACATCAGCCAAAGAAACGCTTTGATCTGTTCCTGTCCGATATGCCCTGCCATTTTCGAAATACATTTCATCCTGTTCACATCCAAGCATTCCTGCTGCAATTGCGCACAGCTTCTTTTTCAATTTATCACATGCAAGCTCCACAGCCTTTCCTGTTACATACGTAGTGGATGAAGCATATGAGCCGGAATCATACGGTGAAGCATCTGTGTCTGCTCCAAATACCGCCACGTCATCAACCGAGCAGTCCATGCACTCCGCAACCATCTGTGCAAGGATAGTATCACATCCGGTTCCCATATCTGCAGCACCGATTATCAGGTTAAATGTACCATCATCCGCAAGCTTGACCGTTGCAGATCCCACATCCACATTCGATATACAAGAACCCTGCATGGCCATTGCCACTCCTGCAGCCCTGACTTTTCCGTTTCCCATGTCCCTGACAGGGTATTTATCATCCCAGTTAAATATCTCCTTGCATCTGGCCATACATCTGTCAAGAGCACACGCATTTGCAGTTTCACCATAATACGCAGGCATCTTCATTCCCTCGCGCAGCATATTCTGCTCACGGATCACGGTCGGATCTATCCCCAGTTTCTCCGCAAGTTCATTCACCGCAGACTCAAGTGCGAAGATTCCCTGTGTAGCCCCATAGCCTCTGTATGCACCAGCCGCCATAGTGTTCGTATATACAACATCATATCCAAACCTATATGCCTCAAGACCTCCCGTATATAATGGAATTGACTTATGCCCGCTAAGTCCGACTGTTGTAGGTCCATGCTCCCCATACGCTCCTGTGTTGGACAGCGTATACAGATCAAGTCCCCTTATATGTCCATCGCGGTCTGCTCCCAGACGAACACTCACCTCCATCTCATGGCGCGGTGAACCTGCGATCTGACTTTCCTGTCTCGTAAATATGATCTTGGCCGCACGTCCTGTCTTCATGGTCACAAATGCAGGATACACCTCACTTACCGCTGTCTGCTTTGCTCCAAATCCGCCTCCTATACGTGGTTTTTCCACTCTGATCCTGCTCTTTGGAATGCCAAGCGCTCTTGACAAAATACGACGTACATGAAACACGATCTGTGTAGAAGAAATTACATGAAGCCTTCCATAACGGTCAAGGTGTGTATACGTTCGAAAAGTCTCCATCATAGCCTGGTTAAAGGCTCTCATATGATATCTGTTCTCCAGCACCTCATCACAGTCCGCTATAACGGCATCAACATCGCCATCACCGCCTACTTCGCTTGCAACCAAGTTGCGTTTCGGATCGCCTCCTACCTGAACCGGCGGGAACCAGTCGTCCTCAGGATGAACCAATATGTCATTATCCTTTGCCTTGCGGAAATCCAGAACAGGCTCTAAGATTTTATATTTTACCTTTATGAGTTTCATAGCCTTGATTGCTGACTTTTCATCCTCAGCTGCTATGATGGCAACCACATCGCCCACACACCTCACATGGCGGTCCATAATGAGTCTGTCATACGGTGACGGCTCAGGATATGTCTGTCCTGCTATTGCAAACCGGCTATTTGGCACATCCTGCCATGTGTAAATATCTACTATTCCGGGTATTTTTTTTGCTATGGAGACATTTATATCCTCCACAATGGCATTCGCATGTGGACTGCGAAGCAGTTTCACAACAAGTGCATCACCGGGAGTGATATCATCCACATATACCGGTTTGCCAAGAAGTAACTGCATAGAATCTTTTTTTCTAACGGATTTATTAACTACATTATATTTTTTATGTTCCATGAGTTCACCCCTTTACTGTCTGTCATCTGCAGGAATTCTACTGTCTAAGTAATTTCGGATTCCTCTCAGTTGTCCCTCATATCCGGAACATCTGCACAGATTTCCGGCAAGATATGCCCTGATCTCATCATCCGATGGATCAGGATTTTCTCTGAGAAGAGCTATTGTATTCATCACAAAACCCGGGTTGCAGAAACCACATTGGTCAGCACCCTGATCAGCAATGAACCCGGCAAATTCTGCCGCCTCATCCTGAAGACCCTCAAGGGTCTGCACCTCGTGTCCATCTGCCCTGGCAGCAAGCATCGAACAGGAAAGGACAGGAGTCTGATCCATGAGCACTGTACACAGACCACAATTTGACGTCTCACAGCCGCGTTTCACACTATAACAGCCATGATCGCGCAGAAAATCTATAAGGAGCATATCAGGAGCTATATTTCCCGAGACTAATTTTCCATTTAATTTAACTTTTATTTCCACTGCTGCTCCTCCTCAATTTTTTTCAATAATCTCTGTCCAAGCACACGTATCAGGCGGCTTCTGTATTCTGCGCCAGCACGATGATTGCTTCCAACCGGAACCTTGTCAGAAACCCAATTGGCAAATGCTTTCTCTGTATCATCTGAAAGTCCCCCTGTGAGCAAGCCTTCTTCATCCAGAACAAGTATCGCCCTTCCAGGCCTTGCGCCCACAGCCAGACGGTATTCTCCATCCACGCATGATGCTGAACAGGCAATGACAGGGAAATCTGTTCTCTGATTGCGGACTGATGCATAAGCAAAAACCCCGGGAGTTTTCCTGATGATCAGATGTACAATCACATCCCTGTCCTGCTTCATGTTGACAAATTCCCTGAGAGGAATCATACCACCATGATAAAGCTCCACAAATGCATCCATAGCTAAAAAAACTGTCAGAATGTCCGAAAATCCGAAACGTCCCCATATGCTTCCGCCAATCGTGGCGAGATTTCGAAACTGAACCCCCACAATATCCTTCACCGCTTCGCATACTGCACCATGTGTATATTTGTTTAATCCGTCATGCAGTTCTATCTGACGGAGTGATGTCATTGCACCAATAATGAATTCGTCTTCTCTTTCTTCAATCTTATCAAGTCCCAGATCACACATATCTATGGCTGTCTGTATCAGGCGATCCTGCATTTTTGTCCAGAGCATTCCTCCGATAATACAGCTTCCCTTTTTCTGATTCAGTTCATATGCCTCATCAATACTTTGTGCGCGTACATAATTCTGTATTGTTACCATAAAAGCTCCTTTTAACATATAAACACAATTTTTCAAAATATATTATATTAAAACAGCTTGTCTTTGAAAAGATGCTTTGTTACAATACCGTTGTATTATTTCAAGAATAACGAAAGGAACATTGAATTCATGAAAACAAGTTTTAAAAAGCAACTATCTATCATCCTTATCTGTACCATGCTGGCAGTACTTACAGCCTGTGGTACAGACAGTGCTACGACAACACAGAGTACTACGGAAAGCACCACAGCTGCTTCAGTATCCGAATCAGCTTCCAGTGAAGAAGTATCTGAAGAATTATCTTCTGAAGAGTCTTCCACTGAAGCAGATGCTGAACAGACTGTCTACCCTGTAACAGTTACTGACCAGGCCGGCCGTGAAGTTACAATTGAAAAAGAGCCATCTTCTATCGTGAGTGGCTACTATATTTCTTCAAGCCTTCTGATCGCTCTTGGTCTCAAGGATAAGGTTGTCGGTATTGAGGCAAAAGCAGACAAGCGCCCTATTTATAAGCTTGCTGCACCAGAACTGACAGAGCTGCCTAATGTTGGAACTGCCAAAGAGTTCAACCTTGAGACATGTGCTGCTCTTTCACCTGATCTGGTTATTCTGCCAATGAAACTGAAGGATGCAGCCCAGAGCCTGACAGACCTCGGTATCACAGTACTGCTCGTCAATCCTGAAAGTCAGGATCTTATGACAGAAATGATCAACACCATAGCTACGGCAACTAACACCAATTCAGAAGCTGCAAAGCTGCTCGCATATATAGATTCTCAGAAGAATATGCTTACTTCAGCTCTGTCTGGCGTAGAACCTGAAAGTGTATACCTTGCCGGCAACTCATCATTCTTGTCTACTGCCGGTCCTTCTATGTATCAGTCAAGCATCATAGAGCTTGCTGGTGGAAAAAATGCAGCTGATTCTATCACAGACTCATACTGGGCCGAGATAAGCTATGAGCAGCTTCTTGCATGGGATCCTTCTTATATAATAATCGCATCTGATGCCGAATATACAGTAGATGACGTAATGAACGATCCAAACCTTGCAGAATGCACTGCTGTAAAAAACAGCCACGTATATGCTATTCCTGGAGATGTTGAGGCATTGGACAGTCCGGTACCTGCAGGAATCCTGGCATCTGTATGGCTTGCAGGAATCCTTCATCCTGATCAGGTATCAGCTGACACATATACAACTGAAATGACAAATTATTATGAAACATTCTATGGAATCAACAACTAATAACAAGCGTAAAAATAAAAACAAAGCAACAATAACTATTATACTGGGAGCTGTCATTCTGGCGGCTCTCAGTATATTTTCTTTTTTTGTCGGAAAATATCCTCTTACACTGAATGGATTGCTGCAAGGTGATGACATGCAGTGGCGTGTATTTCTCACGCTTCGCGCAAGCCGCGGAATCATCGGCTGTATAGGAGGATTTGTTCTCGGCATAGCAGGATTTGTATATCAGACTGTATTTAAGAATCCATTGGCTTCTCCAGACATCATAGGTGTATCCTCAGGTGCAAGCGCTGGTGCCGCATTTGGCATTCTGTTTTTGTCGGGAACAATGTCTGTAACCATATCCGCTTTTGCCGGAGCCATATGCTGTGTGATACTGGTTCTGCTTCTGTCATCTCTGACATATGAACGTGATGGAAAAAGCATAGTACTGGCAGGCATAGCAGTACACAGTCTTGCCCAGACCGCTCTTGTGTGTCTGAAGCTGACTGCCGACCCTGAAAAACAATTAGCATCAATTGAATACTGGATCATGGGAAGTCTTAATGGCATAAGCATATATTCCATTGGTTCAAATGTAATACTGTGCGCTGTCTGTCTGCTGATAATGTTCCTGTTGTACAGGCAGATCATAATGCTCTCCCTTGATGACGCAGAGGGCCAAATGCTTGGAGTGCATGTTAACCAGATGCGAATGCTGGTTCTTTTGATCGCAACCCTGGCAACTTCAAGTGTGATCAGCATGACAGGACTTATCAGCTTTATTTCTTTGCTGGCTCCGCACGGAGCCAGAATGCTGCTCAAAAATAACCGCTTATCAACTATGCTTCTGAGTGGTCTTATAGGTGGATGTCTTCTCACTTTCGGCGATATCCTTGCCCGCAGTGTATGTTCCACAGAACTGCCGGTCAGTATATTCACAAGTATCGTAGGAGCACCGTTTCTTATCTATCTATGCATAAGGAGGAAACCTGTAAAATGAGTATATTAAACATATGCGATCTGTCAGCCGGCTACCACCACAGCAGCCGCACCAACACCCCAGATGTGCAAAATGTGATAAATAATATCAGCTTTTCTGCAGAAGAAGGTACAATTGTTGGTATACTTGGCGAGAATGGCTGTGGCAAGACAACCCTTATCAAAGCTATTGCCAATTTGATTCCACATAGTGGCTGCTGCGAGTTAGATAATCTCCAGCTGGAACATATTCCTCACAAAAAACTAGCACAGCTATGTGGATATATCCCTCAAAAAAGCGGCATATCCATAGACATATCTCTCTTGGATGTTGTCATGATGGGATTTAACCCAGAGCTTAAGCTGCTTCAGCCCCCTACTGATACCATGAAAGGAAAAGCTCATGAAGTTCTTGCAATGGTCGGCCTTGATTCACGGATAAACGATAATTTCCAGACATTGAGCGAGGGGCAAAAACAGCTTGCCCTGCTGGCACGTACATTTGTGGCCAAACGGAAGCTTTTACTCCTGGACGAACCGGAAAGTGCACTGGACTTCAGACTGCGCTACCAGATCATGAAACTTCTGTGCAGCTATGTTGAACAAAACCGCGCGGTGTCTCTGGTAACGCTTCACGATTCATCACTTGCATTAAATTACTGCAACACTCTTCTGGTTTTATCTGAATCCAAGCTGATCGGTGAAGTATATCCCGATAAAACACCCATTGAGGAAATGGAAATGCTTCTGTCCAAAGTTTATGGTACAATCAGTATCAGAGAACTTCGCAACCGTCAGGGAAAGCGCCAGCTTGTCATGATGAAGGAGGATGATATGCATTGAGAGCTGCTATTAAAATAACATTTTTTGATGATAATGATGAGAAATTCTTTGGTGAAGGTCCATACCGCCTTCTTTTGGCTATAGAAAAAACCGGTTCTCTCCGCTCAGCATCCCAGTCCATGGGCCTTGCCTACAGCAAAGCATTCCGCATGATAAAAAACGCTGAAGAGGCGCTGGGATTTTCACTTACAAACCGCACAACAGGCGGCAGGTCAGGTGGAGGGAGCACGATAACACCAGAGGGAAAGGAATGGCTGAAAAAATATGAACAATATAGAGAAGCCTGTATTCAGGCCGGAAGCAAATTGTATATGGAGATCTTTTCTGACTAGCCAAAAGAAACATATCGTTATTACCGGTGACAGGAAAAGTGGCAAATCAACTCTTCTCTCTTCACTTTTCGACAGACAAATGCCCGGAATTACATCATGGGCCGTTCCAAAAGAAGGCGTATACATGAAAAACAACTCAAGCGGTGAAGTTGTACGTATCGGCAGATTCTGCTCTGATGCCACAGGTTGCGAGAACCTCATGCAACCCATTAAAGCTGCCTTTAACAGCACATGTATTGCTTTTTTAGAAAGCCTAGCAGACACAACAGCACCATGGATTACTGTAGACGAAATTGGATATCTCGAAAACACATCATACGATTATCAAAAAGCTTTCGAAAGACTCATGAATAAAAAGCGGATCATTATGGTTGTTCGAAAACAGGATCTCTCATTTCTGAACTGGCTGTGCAGCCATAAAGATGTGTTCCTTGTTGACCTTGACAGACCATTTGGCAATTCCGGATGTATCATCATGGCTTCAGGGCAGGGAAAGCGCTTTGGCTGCAATAAACTCATGGCTGAATATCACGGACAGCCGCTCATAAAGTGGATACTTGATATAACAAAAGATTTGTTTTCCAGACGACTTGTTGTCACCATACACCAGGATATTGAAAAGCTTTGCACAGAATATAGTATACCGGTAATCCTTCACTCCTCACCATATCGGAATGCTATGATCCGTCTTGGTCTGGATACAATTGGTTCATATATTGACCGCTGTGCTTTTATTCCTTCCGATCAGCCACTCATAAAGACGGAATCTATAGCATCACTATTATTATGTGCAAAAAATGAGCCATCATATATATGGAGAACGTGTTATGACAAAACTCCAGGATCACCTGTGATATTTCCAAAAGAATATTTTGATGAGCTTATGTCTCTCCCACAAGGAAAAGGCGGGAATGTCGTTGTCCACAGTCACGAATCTCAGATAAGGCAGTTACCTGTCACCAACAAAACTGAATTGATGGACATTGACACACCAGCAGATATGGCGCGGCTGTAGGGACGTTCCTTCTGTCACCAAGAGTGTCCCTCTGTCTTATTCGTTACAGGGGGACACTCTTGGTGACTGAAGGAACGTCCCTGATTATTCTTGGATTTGACTCAAATCAAATGCACCGTTCTCAATCAACTTCAAAATTGTGTCTACCAAGTTGTTTTTTACAGTTTCACTTTCATTTTCAACGCCAGAATACTCTACATAAATAGTGTTCTCTCCCATATCAAAGGTTGCATAATATATTACGGTTTTGATACCTTGACTATTTGACTTTGTTACGAAATATCCTGCATTGATATCAACGCCGTCTACACTTGAAGTGATTGTATTTCCATCAATGATAGTATCTAATAGATTTACACCCTGTTTAGATACTACCATTCTTGTATCACCAATTTTTCCCTCAAGACCCAGAATATTATGATTGTCAGCATCAAAGTAAGCATCTGCGGTAACAGGCAAGTCTGCAAAAAGCATTTCAATCTCAGCATCGCTCAAGGGCCTTGTTGTTACATTTAAGTTAATTGAAGATTGTGATAAGTCATTTTTAACAAAAGTAATTGTTTCTCCACCATCCAGCGTGGCAATATCGTTTTTTGTACCAAACAGATTGCTTTGAAAAACTCCCACTCCAATCACAGCAACGAGTACGAAGCAAGCAGCAACAGACACCCATTTTTGCCGATTAGTTATTTTACTTGTTTTTTTCATAGGTTCAGCCTCCTTAATATACTGATTATCGACATTTCCCAATGCCCTTAAAAGTTTCTTTTCTTTCATACAGAGATACCTTCTTTCTCTAACAATTTTTTAAGTTCGTTCCTTGAACGAAATAATGACATCTTGATTTTGCTCTCGCTCATATCATATTCCGTTGCAATTTCTTTAATGGGCGATAAGTACCAATATCTTCTCATAAAGATTTTTCGCTGTTCTAATGACAGGGAAGAAAGAAAGCGGTTGAGAATATCCGTTAGAGCAATTTCTTCAACAATGTTTTCTGTACTATCCAACGATGGTATGCACTCTTGTATTTCATCAAGAATCAATGGCATTTGCCCGCCATTACGTTTCTTTGCATTGAGCAGTTCGTACCTGTCCAAAGATAAGTTGCGAGTAATCTTCCCTAAAAAAGTTTTTAGGACAGATGGACGGTTAGGCGGTATGCTGTTCCAAGCTCTTAAATAAGTATCATTTACACATTCCTCGCTGTCTTCGTCATTGTGAAGAATATTAAAGGCTATGTATCTGCAATACTTTCCGTATTTTTTTGAAGTTTCGGATATAGCAGCTTCGGAGCGCTCCCAATATAAATCTAATATCTGCTTATCATCCATAGGCTTCTCCTCCTCCTTTGTATTAAGGCCTTTCACTCTAATAGACGGGGAAAATGTGTCAAGCGTCACTTAAATTCAAAAGATATTTATTCAAAGATTAGCTTTCATTTTTTGAAAGAATATAATAAAACAGCAAAAGACATACACCAACAAGTCTCTTAATATTCAATGCGGAAAATTACAATTCATACAATCTTTTTGAAATCAATTTTATCCCTCATTTTTTCATGCTTTTCCTTTGGCTTAGATAAGGGAACACAATACTTATGTTCATTACAAATAACAAGCACTCCAAGAAAAGGTCGCTCGTCCTTACCAATCTGAGGAGATACCGATAAAACTCTGTCATCTATATTATGTAAGTTTCTGATGTATTTCATATCAATACGATATACTTCTAATGGTGCTTGAATCATTCATTTCTTCTTTAAAATATTTCAAGGACTATGTTTCCATAGTCCTTGAATGTAGTGTCACCGTAGCGACCCTAACGCTTTTTGAACGTCCACTTATCGGCAGGACCCTCCTTCAATATTATTGAACCAAATGCCATTCTTTTGTCAATGAATTTCTAAAAATTCATAATCTTTTTATATTTAGCACAAATCATTTTTCAGCCTCGTAGAGCGAAATACACCCACCGCACAAATCTTCGATTTGTACTCTGTGTATTTCGACTAATTATTCTTTTGAATGCCTTCTTTTATCTTATAAATACGTATCTTCCAAATCAAATATTGTACTATCCAAACTACAACAAATATTGCAACAAAAATAGCAAAATAGCTTAATACACCTTTAACAGAATGCTCCATCCATTCGCAAATATATGCAACTGTCATCATAAGTACAGATACAATTCCAAAATAAATGCTTGTTTGTTTTAATAAACTCCACTTATCTATTTCCCAGATAACAGATGCTCCTGCAAATCCTGCTCCAAGAACGGCACTTAAAACAGTCTGTATGATAATCGCTGTTACCTCATTGCCAAATCGTTCAATCAAACTCGGAACACATGAATAGTAACTACCATCACCGATTGCAAGTGAAATTCCAATTGTAATCAAATAACTAATTACAATTCCACCCAATAATCCAACAAATATTCTAGAAAATAATTCTTTTTTCATTTTTAGTCACCTCATAATCCTAATACTTTTTTGATCTTTGAAACATATCTTCTGGAAACATAACTTACAGTCCCATTCGATAATTCCATACAAATTGTTCCTACAAAGCTTAAATCAAGGCTTTTAACCTTCTTAAGATTCACAATTTCTGAATTTGATATCCTTACAAACTTACTGTTATCCAATCTTTCTTCCGCTTCATATAGTCTCAATCTAATTTGATACGTACCATTGTCTGTTTGGGTAAAAACTTTACTGTCTTCTGCGTAAATCTTTACTATGTGATCCGGATCTAATAGTTCGACCTTATCCTCTCTGATACCGGAAATAATTGTTGGAGCATCATCTAATCTGCTTACAAAATCAACAACTCTGTTAACTTCTTCCGTCATCTGTGCTGTTGTAATCATAATTTCAGGTTCTTTAGCTTCCGCATCGATATTAATATTCAGTTTCATGATTTTCCTCCTTTCTTGCTTTGTAGTATATCTGGATTAGGATTATTATCTATACTTTATCAATAGGTGGTAATTTTTTCTACCTAACTGGTCAAAAACAATGTTTTCGCAGTTGATTCCTTCCCTTGTTTTTTCCCTTATGAGGGTTCATAAACAAGGGTAAAACGATATAACACAATACAAGATGTGACGGGGAGGACACCCACGAAAATTTTAGTATTTTCAAGGGTTTGCCGAGATTTCTATAACCAAATATAACAGTTATTACATGTAGGGACGTTCCTTCTGTCACCAAGAGTGTCCCCCTGTCTTATTCGTTACAGGGGGACACTCTTGGTGACAGAAGGAACGTCCCCGATTTCCGGTCAATTTCATCTAAAGTGTCCATTAGCGGATCCGGCATATTGAATCCTCATTTTTCTTGTGATAACTTTTCCCACAGCGTATCAGAACATCAGGAGGAATAAATTATGCCAAGAAAATATTATCCATTAACACCTTCACAAAAGATACATTTCAAACCAATTATTGAATTTGGCACTCAGCAAGTCGCAAATATAAGCATTTGTATGACTCTGCAGGCGCCGCTTGATTTTGGTCTGCTGAAAAAATGCATACAGCTGGAGTACGAAAGATACGAATGCCTGCGAATCCGTTTTACAAAAGTTGACCCAAATGGAGAGGTACGGCAATATGTTGTTTCTCACGATGACAGAGATATTGATTACGAAAACCTTTCATGGCTTTCCGGTGATGACGCTTACCACCGCATGGAAGAATGGTCCAGAATTCCGTTTGACGGGGACAATATTCCAATGAATGTGATAAAAATGATCTCGCTTCCGGGTGGCTACAATGGGCTGTACATCAAGATCGATCACAGACTCATGGATTCATGTGGAGCTATCGTCATGGTGAATGACATCATGGAACTGTACTGTCATTACAAATTTGGCACGCCTTATCCCGAGGACATGGCAAGTTTCACTGACATGGTCGAACGTGATCTTAAAAAAAGCACAGACGAAAAACGTGTCTCAAAAGACCGCATGTACTGGCAAAATGTGCTGGAGGAAAATGGAGAACCTATTTACTCCGATATACAGGGACAACGGATACTTCAGGAAAGCAGGCGCCTTCACAATGACAAGTCACTCCGCGCTGCAGATCAGGAAATTAACAACCTGTCTGTCGCTACAAAGAACTATCATCTAGATGCTGAGCCAACCCAGAATCTTCTAGATTTTTGTATGAACAATCACATATCCATGACCAACCTCATTCTCATGGGAATACGAACTTATCTCTCCAAGGCAAATGGCGGACAGACTGACATTTCCATAAGGAATTATGTTTCAAGACGTTCCACACATGCCGAGTGGGTATCAGGTGGCTCTCGCGCAATGGCATACCCTTGCAGAACCATCATTGATCCAGACACAGAGTTTCTGGATGCAGTTTTCATGATTCAGGATGTTCAGAATCATGTATACCGACACTGCAATTATGACCCGGAACTTTTGTCTGACCAGATGAAAGAAATGTTCCACACTCCTCCACACACTACTTATGAGAGCGTGGGGCTTACTTACCAGCCTCTTCCTATCAGGCTTAAAAATCCGCATCTCAAAGACATTTCCGTAAGGAGTATGTGGATTCCAAATGGTACATCAAAACAAAAGATCTATCTCACCGTCATGCACAGTGCAAATGATCTGGGCCTGAATTTCTATTTCAGATACCAGACCGCAAGTCTCTCCGAACAGGACATTGAACTGTTCTACTACTACCTTATGAAGATAATCTTCAAAGGCATTGCCGAGCCAGAAATGACCGTGGGCGAAATCATCGAATGCATCTGACCATCTTTTGGGGACGGAGGTTCCTGCCCCATTTAATTAATTCAATAAGGAGAATTTTAATATGAATACTAATATAACTTTTTTGAACATTGTTGCCGAATACTGCAATACACCAGCTGATGAGATCACTAATGATATGCGATTCATAGAAGATTTGGGCTTTAGCTCCCTTGATTTCATGACTTTTCTCGGCGACCTTGAAGATACATTTGACGTGGAAATCGATGAAGATGAGATCATCAATATTCACACTATAGAAGACGCCATCAAGTACCTTGACAACCTGACAAGCTCTTCTGCATCGGTTTAACATTAAAAATCTGGGACGACGGAGTATGTCCCATTTTGCCTCACATAAAAGAAATGGAGATATGATATATGGAAGAAACTATTCTGGAAATTGTTGAAAAAAGCTGTCGGATATATAGAGATGTAATAGCTGTTAAATATCTGTCTCACAGAGAGATTGTTGAAAAGAGCTACGGAGATATGTGGGATGATATTCGCAAAACTGCTGTCATTTTACGAAATAATGGACTCTGCGGAACACATATTGCACTGGTGGGAAGCAGCTCTTATGAATGGATCTGCGCCTACATGGCTATACTTTTCACGGGAAATACTGCTGTACCGCTGGATGCAAACCTGTCTGCTCCGGAATTACATGAACTTCTGAATAGATCAGAATCAACTGCATTATTCTGCGGAGCATCCAGAAAAGATGTGATAACAGAACTGAAAGCAGATTGTCCTAGAATGAATGTTGTATTCACCATGGAAAAGAAAGTCGATATAGAGCGTCCGGAGGGTGCAGATTCAAATCCACAATTAGCAATTTTGTCATTTGAACAGCTCCGCAGCGAAATTACCATACCGGATGACTTTGCATTTGCCGATCAGGATAAGGATAAAATGTGTACGCTTATGTATACCTCTGGAACAACAGGTAAAAGCAAAGGCGTCATGCTGTCTCAATTCAATCTCGCACAAAATGTTGAAAATGTATATGTAAATCTGGAACCTGGTGTAACTATTCTGAGCGTTCTTCCTATACATCACGCCTTCTGCCTGACAATGGAATGGATGAAGGGCATTTCACTGGGCGCCACTATCTGCATCAATGACTCGTTGCTACACATGCTGAAAAACATGAAACGGTTCCAGCCCGTTGGCATGCTGATGGTTCCTCTCATGGTAGAAACCATTTACAAAAAACTTAAAGATGTCAACCCTCTCCTTCCTAAAAAGCTGGTTGCAAAGGAAGCATTTGGCGGTAAACTGGAATATATATTCTGCGGAGGGGCATATCTGGATCCTATGTATGTTACCGAATTCAAAAAATATGGAATAGACATACTCCAGGGATACGGCATGACTGAATGCTCCCCTGTAATTTGCTCCAACAATCACAGATACAACAGACCCGGATCCGTTGGCAAACTCCTGGACAACTGTGCTGTTCGTTTTGTCGACGAGGAAATTCAGGTAAAAGGCACAAGCGTCATGTCCGGATACTACGACATGCCAAACGAGACCGCAGAAGCTTTTCAAGACGGCTGGCTCTGCACCGGAGATCTTGGTTATCTCGACTCCGATGGTTTTATGTATATAACCGGAAGGAAAAAGAACCTCATCATTCTGGCAAATGGTGAAAACATATCCCCTGAGGAACTGGAGGGAAAGCTTTCTATAGAGCCCCTTATTTCAGAAATAGTCATTACCGGCGACGGCAACCATCTCACTGCTCACATATATCCAGATCAGGATTTTGTAGATAAGAAACATATGGATGCAGACAGAACTTCTGAAAAATTGCAAAAAATTATTGATACTTTCAACAAAAACCAGCCAACATACAAAAGGATCTCTGCACTGGATATAAGAAAAGAGCCGTTTGAAAAGAGTTCGACAAAAAAGATCAAAAGAAATCTCGTATAACAATAGACTCACACGCATTATTGTTGTAACATTGCTGTATTAGATAATGACAAAACTGCAGCACCAAGCCAGGCAGCAGATAAAGGAGACAGCCATGATCAACTCAACCGATCCCCGATATGACAGAACTGAAAGTGACCTTCTAGATGCATTCAAGATACTTGCAGGTCAAAAGGCTCTGAACAAAATAAGCGTGTCCGAGATAACCAAACTCACAGGTGTGACCAGAAGCACATTTTACAACCACTATGAAGACATGCCTGCTTTCATCAATGCCATGGAAGACCGCATCATCGATGAAATATTTCAGATCATGAATAGCTTCAAACCAGAAGGCAATCTTGAGATCTGCCACCAGTTCTTCAGGTCTCTATGCGAATACATGAAAGCAAATAAATTTCTCATGATCATCATTGCCACACCTGAGGCTTATGATTTCGTGGAAAAGGCACTGACAATGTTCCATAGATACGTGCGATTAATTCTGGAAAAATCCAGCAAGACCGGCCTGGCCCAGGAGAAATACTCATACGCCGTAGCATACGCAATAGGCGGCGTGGTTGGTATCCTGCACAAGTTTGCGGTGGATAACTGTCAGGAAAGCAGCGACAAGGTGTCTGCTTTCCTGACAGAAGCGTTTCTGGATGGTATGAGACCGTATTTTGGGGTGTAGGCACATCTCTTCATCTAGTGGTGTTGGGGAGATGTGTTTTTTATACATTCTCACATAAAGAGCTGCGCTTCTTTAATGAAACGCAGCTCTTATGCTTATATTTTTATTATAAAGACGAAATGCACTGTGAATATGCCCCAATATTTAGTCAACAACACATTCCACAACAGCACAAGGCGGAATATTCAGCTTTAAAACATTATCCTTGATGACTGCCGTATGCTCGGTAATGCTCACCCTGTCGGGACAGTCAAAGTCGTTATAGCTGTGCGCCTCGTTTGTAAGTATCCTGCACGAAACCGATGATGCTTTAAATCCGAAAATGCTGCATTCAACAGCAGCCTCTTCCGTAAGCGAACAGTTTGCGGCGGTAACGGTCATACTCTTTTCGTTCACCGATGCGGAAACCGAGATCATCGGAGCATTTTTGCCTTCCGACATATTTTCGTTCTGCGTATAGCAGTAAACTGCCTCGTTGTTTTGGTGTGTTTTAAAAAGGTCGAAAACGTGATATGTAGGCGTTTTTATCATCTTATCGTCCTCTGTAAGAATGACCGATTGGAGAACATTCACCGCCTGTGCAAGGTTTGCCATTACAACACGGTCGCTGTGTCTGTTAAAAACATTCAGCTCTATTGCAGCAACGATAGCATCACGCATAGTATTCTGCTGATATAAAAATCCCGGGTTCGTACCCTCTTCTACCTTATGCCAACAGCCCCACTCGCCTATTACAAGTCCTATTTTCTTTTCGGGATCATAGCGATTCATTATCTCCGAATGTCTTGTGATAAGCTCATCGGAAAAGTTCGCTGCAGCGATAGTTTTATAATAAAGCTCATCGTCAAAATCGGTGGCTGATTCCATTTCGGGCCATACGGGCATCGTATAATAATGCAGGTCGATAGCATCAACATTATTGCTGTCAAGATTTTTCATCATGACTTCTGTCCAGTTATAGTCGGCAGAGCTTGGACCGCAGGCTATTCTGTAAAGTCTGTTTCCCGAATAATTGTGGCAAAACGTCTGATACCTTTTATAAACGTCGGCGTAATATTCGGGACGCATATTTCCTCCGCAGCCCCAGTTTTCATTGCCGACACCGAGGTATTCGAGTTTCCACGGCTCGGCTCTGCCGTTCTTCTTTCTCTGCTCTGTGAGAGGCGATTCCGCATCTGAGGTCATATATTCTATCCATTCGGACATTTCACGAACACTGCCGCTGCCAACATTGACGTTTATATAAGGCTTGCAGCCAACAAGCTCACAGAAGCGCATAAATTCGTGTGTACCGAAAGAATTATCCTCCGTAACTCCGCCCCAGTTCGTGTTCACGATCTTTCGGCGCAAGGCTTTTTCACCGATACCGTCCTGCCAGTGATATTCTTCCGCAAAGCAGCCGCCGGGCCAGCGGAAAACGGGAGCTTTTATATTTCTGAACGCCTCGATGATATCATTCCTTATTCCGTCTGTATTCGGAATAGGTGAATTTTCACCCACATATATACCGTTGTAGATACATCTTCCGAGATGCTCGGAAAAATGTCCGTATATCTCGGGAGAGATATGTCCGAGCCGGTCGTCTGCATTTATTACTATTGATATTTTTTTCATATTATACCTCCGCCGCATACTGAATTATTATATTATCATATATAAGTCATTGACTTTGGTATTGCAATGACTTATAACATTATTATACTAACCGTTCGTACTTTGAGGTGATGATATGATAAGTATAAACACAGTCTGTCAGAACGTAAGACACAAAGGGAATTTTGAAATATGCAGACCGGATGGTTCGGGAGATGATCTTCTTGTTATCTTCAAGACCTCCGCTGTTCTGATACAAAACGGTGAAGAAATAACCGTTTCTCCCGACAGTCTCATTTTATACAGCAAGGGAACAATGCAGCATTACAAAACTCTGTGCGGAAGTTATGTTAATCACTTTGTCCATTTTGATACGGACGATACCGAGCTTATGAATGGGATAAAAACTGACACGCTTATCACCTCGGCGGATATTCCTGCAATTGAAGAGTTGCTTACGATATTATGCCGTGAAAATGTAGCCGGTTCGACCAACAGGAAACAGTACGAAAATATGCTTATGCAAATGATACTTATGAAAATATCCGAAAGCAGCATAAATCCTGACAGCGATAAAAGCCGCATTTCCGCTCTTGAAATGCTCCGCACCGATATTTACAGCAATGCAGGGAGCTACAGCAATATATATCAGCTTGCTGAAAAAATGAATCTGAGTCCGTCATATCTTCAGGCAATATACAAACGGAAATTCGGGATAAGCTGCTATGAAGATATTTTATCCGCAAAGATCAAGACAGGACAATATTATCTTTCGACCACCGATATGACCGTTAAGGAAATATCCGACCTCTGCGGATACGGAAATGAGATATGCTTTATGAAGATATTCAAAAAAAGAACAGGGATCACACCGAGTGAGTACAGGAAAATTTCCAAGAAAGATAATTTGAAAAACAACTTTATATGGTAAGGAATAAACTTTTATGATGAATTTTTTTGAACATTGCGCGGATATTGCTTCGGTTGGCATAATTGTTGATTTTACGGAAGATACGGAAACATATATCGTCGGCTCTCCTGCAGATATTAAGGCTTGGGCGTACAGCGGCTGTCCCCGAAAAGCTCCGACAGGAATTATGTGGCACAGCAACAAACTTGGCAATCTCGTCAAGGATATAATCATCCGGCAATGCAACATTTGCAAATTCATAAAGCATGAATGTCACATGAATCGGTAATCTGCCACCGCAATTGAAATCTGCCTGATAATATAACTCCTGGAATATCTGTGTATATAACATTCCGATAATGAAGTTATATGATTTATCACTATCTGGAATTACACAGAACAGAGCTGTCTTTGTTTCACCATCCCCATTTACTCCTATCCCTATTTCAGGCAGATTAAGATCATCCTTTGAAAGCAGCCTGAGTACCTGTTTATTTTCAAGAAATGCCAGTCTGGAATTTGCACTGATAATAATAGAACGAACGGTATCTCCGGCACCTCTCATACATTTGTTATACTGCTTTACCGCCGGATGATTAGCTCCAAGAGGATTGTTCTCCTGTAAAAACTTCATTCTTGTATCCAGTTTTGACGGCTTACCCTGCTTTCTCCCAGAACGGATCAGATGGGGTGGCACCTTTAGGTGTCGTGTTGGCAATCAGGCAACATCTGCTTCCTGCAAAGCCATTGCTTCTCTTGCAATCAGAGCCTTTACAAGCTCATCCTGCGTATGCTTTGCGTTCTCTGCGGGCATTGCGTTGACAACGAAAATGGTGCCGCCGATTCTCTCTACAAAGCCGGTTTTCATATCCTCCACGGTCATCACCTCCCTCCGTAAAAATAGGGGCGTCCGTTTCCGAACGCCCCGTTACCAGCCGAAAAAGGATTATTCCTTTTCATAGATTGCCTTGAGTGCTGCGTAAAGATTTCTGCCCTCGTCCTTCGTGAGCGTGATACCCTTCCCGCAGCGCTCGTGGTTCGGATGCCACTCTCGGATGTCTAGCTTGGCGGCATTGCCATTCCAGGAAATGAAGTTGGCTTCCTTGGTATAGCCCTTGCCGTTCTCTCCGAGGACGGCGAGGGGCTTGGTAATCGTGCTTGTAATGTCTTTCATTTTCGTACCTCCGTAATTCAAGTGTTGAAGAAGTTAAAAAGTCGTGATAGTAATGGAAGGGATTATCGTTCCCAATCATTTCTGCCCCGACGGTGTTTGGATTGTTATTTTCTGGCGGCTGCTCTGTCCTCCCGTTCCTTGCGCTCCTGCGCTTCCTTGATACTGAAAAGCTCCTTGACCTTCTTCACAAAGACCTCCACCAGCTTTGGAAAGTGTTCCAGTTCCTGCAAAAACGGCTGGCATTTTTCTTTGAGCCGGTCATACCGTTCCTGCAATCGTTCCACGGCAGAGGACGCATTGAAATACTGTCTTTGATAGTAGGAAACGCTGCTTGCAGCTCCTTTCGCATTTCCTGCAAAGCTCGTTGTATTTCTTCCTGCCACGCTCATCAAGAAAGAACGCCCATTCTTCCTTGAGGTATTTCGGCATACGGGGCATAGCGAGCACCTCCTTTTCACTGCCGAATTGCCGATTTGCTCCCGAAACGCAGAAATGCCCAAAACCGTTTCCCGCTGTATAGTTTCGGGGCGATTTTGGGCGTTTTCTTTCGATATGAGCGGCTTTGTTTTAGCGGCGGTATCCTTTACCGCCAACCATTCAAAAGCCGCTGTTTGTCGCTTCCGGGTAACAAAAAAGCGCCGTATCGCTACGACGCTTTTGTCTTGCTCGGAAGATGGGGCAAGGGAACGCTATTCAATTATCTGTTGTACTTTTTCTTTCTGCTGACAACCGTTGTGCCAATGGCTGCACCGCCGCTGACAAACAGCAAGGCAATCCACAAAGCAAGGTTGCTTGTATCGCCGGTCTGCGGAGATTTGGAATCGTCCTTCAGCTTCGCCGTTACGGTGTCGGCTTTTTTGATTTCCTTTGTACCGTCCTTGTCGCTGTAATATTTACCACAGCCTTCGCAGTACCAGTACTCGATATTGCCCTCGGTGGTCTTGGTCGCCGCAGTTGCCTGGAAGTGCTTTAAGTTGGTGTGGTTCTTCGCATCAAGCTCACCGTATTCCGCACCGCAGACTTCGCACTTTGCCTTGTCCTTGCAGGTCGCTTTCCCGCCGGTGTGCTCAGTCAGCTTCTTGCCGCAATAATCACACTTGTGGTCTTTGTTATCGTCTGCACACTCGCTGATTATATAATCGCAGATATCACATTTGTGGTCTTTGTTTGCATCGATGCAATTCTCCGTTTGCGTGCCTGCAGAGCATCCGTCAACGGTGCAGGTGCGGGTATGGGCGCCGTCTTCGTTGGACGTCCAAGCGCCCCAGTTGTGGTCCAGCGCATTGCCGGAGAAGAAGGTCGCCTCATCCGCCGTACCCTCGGAGCTCAGACCGCAGACTGCGCAGGACTTGTAATAGATTGCCTTTTCGGTACAGGTTGCAGCAGACTTCAAATACTGCGCCTCTGCTTTTTCGGCAGTGAAGCTGTGTGCCGCCATCTCGCCGTATTCGCCGCCGCAGACCGTGCAGACAGCCTTGGCAGTGCAGGTCGCCGTGCCGCCATGGCAATTCTCGGTTTCCGTATGGCTGGTGTCACGCTTACAGATTCGGGTGTGGGTCTCTTCATCGCTGTTCTGCGTCCAAGCGCCCCAGTCGTGATCCAGCGCATTGCCGGAGAAGAAGGTCGCCTCATCCGCCGTGCCCTCGGAGCTCAGACCGCAGACTGCGCAGGACTTGTAGTAGACCGCCTTTTTGGTACAGGTTGCAGCAGACTTCAAATACTGCGCCTCTGCTTTTTCGGCAGTGAAGCTGTGTGCCGCCATCTCGCCGT